>JBAPWR010000313.1:0-4514 GCA_049283775.1 Thiobacillus sp. | reverse complement strand
GGGAATGACACGCCCTGCCTTTTGGGTGGTGCCGAATATACCAAGTACAACATCGGCGTGCCGGATTCGTGCCGGCAATTCACGATAGTCGACCCAATCCTCGAATGTCACGTTATCCATCGCGTGCAGCGATGCCTCACACCGCTTGCGAGCGGGACCATTTCCGATGAACCACCAGTGCACAGGCGGCCCCTCATAAAGCTGGGCAGCTTCCGTGATGACTTCTGCGCCATGCAGGGGAATGAAACTGCCATAAAACAGTACTTCCAACGGCTGCGTGTCCGGTGCTTGGCTTGCTTCGCCTGGACTGAAGAGCGGCTCCTCGGCGCCCACGTAGACCACAGATAATCGCTCGCGCCTTACGCCGAGGGTTTCGGCGAAGAAGTCCGCATGGACAGGGGTGTCGGCGATCAAACGATCAGCCGACTGGAAAAGCTTGCGTTCCTTGGCTAGCAGCCGTCGGGCGGCAGGGCTTTCGGGCGAAATTTTCTGCCGCTCGAACACCTGCTTGTCATAGGAGCTTATGAGGGGGTCGAACAGTATGCGAATTCCGTGGCGACGGGCATAGCGAACCGCAGCGGGCAAATCTCGTTGACGGAAACAAGGCACATGTACCAGATCGACCCGAGGTGGGGGCCGCAACAGCGCCTCGATGTCGCCCAATGAACTCAAGGTCGGGCGGAAATTCTCGATTCGCCATCCAAGCGCCGCGTAGGCCTTACGCATTATGCGGTTGCGGGAGTACTCAGGGTCAAACCTCCCCCACCAGAGGACGCTCCGCATGATCAATGCGCGTTTCGGGACAACTGCCGTCGTTCGCGAGTCTTTGCCAGCCTGATGAAACGCTGGAAAGCATACATGTGGCTGACCACAATGCCGTCTACCCCATTCACGAACTCGCGGCGAAGTATGTATTGCTTGAAAAAGGCCAAGGCCGGCACCAGCAGCAAGGCCAACAGCCCCGGGTTGCGTCCGCGCGACGCCATCACCTCGGCCTGGGCGCTGGAATAGCTGTTCACCTTGTCGACGTGGTGGGACAACGATCTGAAGGAACGATGCAGAACCATCCCCTTCAAATGACCGATCTTGCCTTCGCGCACCAGCACGGAATCATGCACCAGTTCCTCCTTGAACCCCGCCTTGTCTTTTCGGTACAGGCGCACCGGGTGGTGGAATGCGGTCCATGGGTGTCCTGATTCCTGGAATGGATAAAGCGGCAGGATGGGTAGCGTATAAGCGGAACACCCTGGTTCACCCGGCGCAAACAAGTTGCGGATCTCCACACCCAGCTCGGATGACACCTCCTCGTCAGCATCGAGGTTCAGCAACCAGGCATTCCTGCACTGCGACTCGCCAAGGACCTTTTGCGGGCCGTAGCCGGGCCATTCGTTGAACACCACGCGTGCACCAAGCGACTCGCTTACAGCCACGGTGCCATCGCTGCTCCCGCTGTCGATGACGATGACTTCATCGACCCAGTCCCGCACCGCCCGGATCGCGGTGGGAATCCGATCGGCCTCGTTCTTGGCGATGATGAATACGGACAGGGGCAGTTTCTTCATGTGGCGTCGGTTGTTTAGGACTGTCTGCGGCATTTGTCGGGCAGGCCCCAACTCGCAGGACAGCCGACGAGTAGCCAAGCCAATTGGGTCAGGTAAACCATGAGCCTGCCCCGCACCTTGGGGGCCATCCCCAGGGTGAGTGCAACCGCCGGCAGATAGGATAAGGCGTTCACCAGCAGCCGCAGCACCCGCCAAGACATCAGGAAAAGTGCGGCTGGCGACGGCATAGTCTTCCAGTAGTACAGCAGGCGCGAGCGGAACATCTCGATCTGGGCGTCACGCCTTACGGCGCGGGTACTGGCGCCCTTGAGATGGGTGACCCGGACGCTGGGGTCGACCATCACCTTCCACCCCTGGCGGCGAAGGCGCACGCACCACTCAGTCTCCTCGAAGTAGAAGAAAAAATCCTCGTCCATCCGCCCGGCCCCATCCGCCAGATCGCGGCGAAATGCCATGCAGGCACCAACCAGCGTCTCGACTTCGACAGGTTGGACAGCGTTGGACACATCGGGCTGCCTGCGACGGAACAAGCCCATCTCGGACAAGAACGTGGGAGCCACCCCGGCCGAGCGCTGCGGAGACCCATCCTCGCCAATTAGTTGTCCACCGATCAACGCCACCCGGGGATAAACGGCAAAGTCCGCGGCAAAGCGATCCAACGCCCCCACTGGCAGGAAGGCATCGTTATTAAGGAACAGCACGTACTCGCCCCGCGCTGCAGCGAGGCCCTGGTTACACGCTTTCGCGAACCCGTTATTACAACCATTCGCGATAATCCGCACAGTGGGATACGCCGCAACGACCCGCAGAAGGGACGCATCTGTGCTACCGTTGTCGACCAATATGACTTCGTCGTCCTCTCCAACTGCCCGCATCAGCCAGTCCAGGGCATTCAGCAGCATGTTCTCGCCATTCCGGTGGACCATGACAATTGAGAAGCGTGTTTCAGCCAAGTTTGGAGGTTCCTTCCGTCGGTGCAATGAGGCATACGCTTCATCTCCTAGGCGAGCGGACACTTAGCCCTTCGGCCGGCGAAGTAGAAGCCAAGTCGTTATATGAGCATTATATGAGCATTCAAGCACCTGCCCGCCCCGCGACCATGGAAAACAAGGTTCCTCCCAAGGCTTCAAGAATTCGCGTCAAAGTCATGGCGACGATACCGTCGGATGTGTTGCGGCGCCAGCTTCCGGATGAAGCGCCTGAATGGGGTGATTGCCGGTTCAGCTTCGCCCCCGCAGACCGCGACTACGACTGGCTCGTCGTGTATGACGACCTGCCTGCCAAACACGGCGAGGCGCGCAGGTATCGTCAGGAGGAGCTGGCCTGCCCAGACTCCCATACCCTGCTAACGACCAGCGAGCCGTCCTCGATCAAGCACTTTGGCAACGCCTACGTGAGCCAGTTCGGCTGCGTCATCACAAGTCAGGAGAAATGGGCCCTGCCGCACCCCGAGCGGGTATTTTCGCAAGCGGGCTTGCACTGGTTCTACGGACTCGGACGAGACCACATCACGCGGTTCAATGACATGGTCAAACACCCGCCGCAGGAAAAGAGACACGATTTGTCCATGGTCTTCTCGCCGAAGCGAATGCGTCACACGCTACACAGAAAACGTTTCAATTTCATGCAGGACCTGATGCGACGCCTCCCCGAGATGCACGTCTATGGCCGCGGCGCGCGCCCGTTGGATGACAAGGCCGAGGCCCTGGATACATACCGCTATCACGTGGCAGTCGAGAACTACATCGGCCCGCACCACTGGACGGAAAAGCTTTCCGATGCATTTCTCGGACTGACCCTGCCCTTCTATGCCGGCTGTACCAATGCCGCTGACTATTTTCCGCCAGAGAGTTTCATTCCTATTGATGTCAGGGATCCCGCCGGGGCGGCGCGTATCATCCGCCAAGCCATCCTGAACGGGGAATACGAGAAACGCCTCCCCGCCATCATGGAGGCACGTCGCCGCGTGTTGTTTGAGCACAATTTCTTTGCCGTCATTTCGAGGGAAATCGAGAAACGTCACGCTTGCCTGGCCGGCACAGGCAGTCGCACGGTCATCTACTCGCGCCACGCTTTGAGGACAAGAAAGACATCTCAGCAGTTGCGTGACGTGTACGGGAAAGCGCGCGCCCTTGCCATCCATCTGATTCGCCGGCACTGACACCCAGAAAGGTCGGGAAGCCGGCCCAACTCGCGACCACCTCTCAGTCGATTTCGAACGCATTCCTGTAGTCAAGCTTCAACTTGGGATCCTGATCATCCTTCATCAGCACGCAGTTGCCGATGACCAGCGCATCCATCTCGGTGCCCATCAGGCAACGGAAGGCGTCTTCGGGCGTGCAGACGATGGGTTCGCCGCGCACGTTGAAGCTGGTGTTGATCAGCACCGGGCAGCCGGTCTTGCCGTGGAAGTTCGAAATCAACGCGTGGTAGCGCGGGTTGGTGTCGGCGTGCACGGTCTGGATGCGGGCGGAATAATCGACGTGGGTGACGGCGGGGATGGTCGAGCGCGGCACCTTGAGTTTTTCGATGCCGAACAGGCCCTCGTCTGCACCCGCAGCGTCGAGGCGATGCGTGTGCGCCACATCCGCGACCATGAGCATGTACGGGCTGTCCTGGTTCAGCTCGAACCATTCGGCGACGTGTTCGCGCAGCACTGAAGGCGCGAAGGGGCGGAAGGATTCGCGGTACTTGATCTTGAGGTTGAGCACCGACTGCATTTTGGGCGAGCGGGGGTCGCCCAGGATGGAGCGGCCGCCCAGGGCGCGCGGTCCGAATTCCATGCGGCCCTGGAACCAGCCGACCACATTTTCGCTGGAGAGCAGGCTTGCGGTGCGATCGATGAGTTCCACATCATGTAGCACGCTGAATTTCGCACCCGCAGCCGTCAGCCGCGCCTCAATATCAGCCTGGGCATAAAGCGGCCCCAGGTAGGAACCCTGCATGCTGTCC
>JBAPWR010000312.1:0-4687 GCA_049283775.1 Thiobacillus sp. | reverse complement strand
GGGCGTGCGTGTTCTGAGCTTCGGCGCGCGCGGAGAAGATGTGACCGCGCAGGGCTTCGACGAAGGTCCGAAGCCCGCCGACTGGGTCGGCGAACTGCGCCGCCGCGGCATCGAAGTCCGCGCGGACGTGCTGCGCGACGAGGCGCGTGAAATCCTGCTCGCCTATCGGGCAGCCGGCGGCCTGATCTACAACGCCCGCAGCGCCGCCTGACGCGGCTCAGAAGCGTGCGTTGAAGGTCGCACCGAACAGCGGTGCCGGGTCGAAATCGTCCTCGACCAGATCGCCGCCGGTCGCGTCCTCGAGTCGCAGCTGGCCGCCGGTAACGATGCCGGCGTAGAGGTTGAGCGACGTGCGCTCGTCGAAGGCGTGCGTGGCACGCAGGAACACGGGAACCCCGCGTTCCTCGCCGATGCCGTTCGGCACCGCGCCAGTCTCGCTCAGGCGGAAGCGCGTGCTGCGCCATGCCGCGCCGAGGCCGAAGTTCCAGCTGTCGTCCAAGCGGTAGTCGAGTTCGAGCCCGGCGGGTCCGGTAGGGCCGGCGGTCAGCGGGTTCGTCAGGCGCCAGCGGTCATTGATCCGCCAGTCGATGAGCAGGACGGGAAAAAAGCTGCTGTCCTCGATGCGGTCGTAGGCGCCGATGCCTAAGCCGATGCGGTTGCCGCCCTCGAAGCGGCGCGTGGCGGAAAGGATGCCGCCCCAGGTGAAGGCTTCGCCGGTATCGGCGCCGTTCTCGCGAAACCAGTCGACCGAGGGCGCGAAGCCGACGCTCCAGGCCGGATCGATGCCGAAGGACAGGGGAATGGCCACGCCGAAGCGCTGCACGGTCTGCCATGGCGCGGCCCCGGCGAAGGCCAGGGGGTCGGAAAAAGAGTAATCGGTGTAATCGTAGTTGAGCGTCAGCCCGGCACGGTTGCCGTTGCCGAGGCTGCCGAAAAAGCCGACGCGCAGCAGTGTGCCCCATGCGTTGAAATCGCCGCCGCCGTCGAGATCGGCAGTGCCCTGGTAGAGCGGCGTGATGGAAGCGAACGGCTGCCAGGCGGATTCCTGGGCATGGGCGCCACCCAGCGTCGCCAGCGTCAGGACGAGCGCGGTCAGTTTGCCGTGATGCATGCGGAAAGGTTTCATGAGGAGCTCCTGGAATGCCACATCGTGGCCCACTGCAAGGCGAGGTGCGCTGCCTCGATTATCCCGCGGCAGCAGCCTTCCGGACCCTTACTGATCAGCAAACCCTGCCCCGCCCGGCCTCCCCGTTGGCAGATTTGCAACACGCGTTGCACTGGCACGACGCGAGATCAGGCAGCCGAAGCCGCTGCCGAGCCAGCTCAGCCTTCGCGGAACAGCCTGATCGCCTCGTCCAGCCGATGTACCGGGTGGATCTCCATGCCAGCGATCTTCTGCTTCGGCTGGTTGCCTGCCGGCACGATGGCCTGGGTGAAACCAAGCTTGGCGGCTTCCTTGAGGCGTTCCTGGCCGCGCTGCACCGGACGGATTTCGCCGGCCAGCCCCACTTCGCCGAACATCACCAGCTTGTCCGGCAGCGGCTTGGAGCGCAGTGAGGAGACGATCGCAGCGAGTACCGCCAAGTCGGCAGCCGGTTCGCTGATCTTCACTCCACCGACGGCGTTGACGAACACGTCCTGGTCGAAGCAGGCGATGCCGGCGTGGCGGTGCAGCACCGCCAACAGCATGGCAAGGCGGTTCTGTTCCAGACCTACCGACAGCCGGCGCGGGGTCGGCGCGTGGCTGGAATCGACCAGCGCCTGAATCTCCACCAGCAGCGGCCGCGTGCCCTCCTGCGTCACCAGCACGCAGGAACCGGGTACCGGCTCGCCGTGGCGCGAGAGGAAGATCGCCGAAGGGTTCGATACCCCCTTGAGTCCCTTTTCGGTCATGGCGAACACGCCGATCTCGTTGACCGCGCCGAAGCGGTTCTTGAACGCGCGCACCAGGCGAAAACTCGAACCGGTGTCGCCCTCGAAATACAGCACGGTATCGACGATGTGCTCGAGCACGCGCGGACCGGCGATGGCGCCTTCCTTGGTGACGTGGCCGACGAGGATGATGGCGGTGCCGCTCTGCTTGGCGAAACGGGTCAACTGGGCCGCACATTCGCGCACCTGCGCGACCGAGCCCGGCGCCGAGGTCAGCGCCTCCGAATACACGGTCTGGATCGAATCGATGACCGCGACATCGGGGCGCAGGGATTCGAGCTGCGCGAGGATGGCTTCGAGGCGGATCTCCGGCAGCACCGGCAGATGGGTCTCGGGCAGAGACAGGCGGCGTGCGCGCAGCGCCACCTGGCGCGCCGATTCCTCGCCGCTGACGTACAGGGTTTTGAGCCGCTGCGACAGATGGGCCAGCGCCTGCAGCAGCAAGGTGGACTTGCCGATTCCGGGGTCGCCGCCGATCAGCGTCACCCCGCCCGGCACCAGGCCACCGCCGAGCACGCGGTCGAGCTCGCCAATATCGGTGGCGATGCGGCTTTCCTCCGAGGCTTCGACGTCATGCAGCAACTGGACCTGGCTGGTCGCGGCGAGTCCGGCGAAACGCGGCTTCGCCGACTCGGCGATGGTCTCGACCAGGGTGTTCCAGGCGCCGCAAGCCGGGCATTGCCCCTGCCACTTCGGCGACTGGCCGCCGCACTCGGTGCAGGTGTAGACGGTCTTGGTTTTGGCCATGTGTCCGCTTATGCGGGGAACACGCCAGTCGACAGATACCGGTCGCCGCGATCGCAGACGATGGAGACGATGACGGCGTTCTCGACTTCCCTGGACAGCTGCAGCGCCGCCCACAGCGCGCCGCCCGATGAGATGCCGGCGAAGATGCCCTCCTCGCGCGCCAGCCGCCGCGTGGTTTCCTCGGCGTCCTCCTGACCGACGTAGATCATGCGGTCGACCCGCGACGGCTCGCAGATCTTCGGCACGTAGGCTTCCGGCCATTTGCGGATGCCGGGGATCTGCGCCCCTTCGGTCGGCTGCACGCCGACGATCTGGATCGCCGGGTTCTTTTCCTTGAAGAAGCGCGAGCAGCCCATGATGGTGCCGGTGGTACCCATGCTCGAGACGAAATGGGTGATCGTGCCCTCGGTATCGCGCCAGATCTCGGGGCCGGTGGTTTCGTAATGCGCCCGCGGATTGTCCGGGTTGGCGAACTGGTCGAGGATCCTGCCGACGCCCTGCTTCTCCATCTCGATCGCCAGATCGCGTGCGCCTTCCATGCCTTGCTCCTTGCTGACCAGATGCAATTCGGCGCCGAAGGCGCGCATGGTCTGGCGCCGCTCGATCGACAGATGCTCGGGCATGATCAGGATCATGCGGTAGCCGCGCATCGCCGCCGCCATCGCCAGCGCGATGCCGGTATTGCCGCTGGTCGCCTCGATCAGGGTGTCGCCGGGCTTGATCTCGCCGCGCTCCTGGGCGTGATCGATCATCGACAGCGCCGCGCGGTCCTTGACCGAGCCAGCCGGATTATTGCCCTCGAGCTTGACCAGCACGGTGTTGCTGGTTGCGCCGGGCATGCGCTTCAGGCGCACCAGCGGGGTGTTGCCGACGCAGTCCTCGATGCTCTTGTACATGCCTTACTGCCGCCCGATCGGGTGATACTCGAAGCCGAGATCGCGCATCGTTCGCGGCTCGTAGAGGTTGCGGCCGTCGAACAGCACCGGCTGCTTGAGCAGATCCTTGATGGTGTCGAAATTGGGGCTGCGGAAGACTTTCCATTCGGTGACGATCAGCAGTGCATCGGCGCCTTTCAGGGCATCCATCGGGCTGTCGACCAGCTGCAGGTCGGCACGCTCGCCGTAGATGCGTCGCGTCTCCTCCATCGCCGCCGGATCGTAGGCCGACACGCTAGCGCCCATCTGCCACAGCTGATGCAGCATGGCGCGGCTCGGTGCCTCGCGCATATCGTCGGTGTTGGGCTTGAATGCCAGGCCCCACATGGCGAAGCGCATGCCCTTGAGGTCGGTGCCGAAACGATTGGTCAGCTTGTTGACGAGGATGTGCTTCTGCGCCTCGTTAGCCTCTTCCACCGCGTCGAGGACGCGCAGCGCAATGCCGTTCTCCTGCCCGGTGCGGCGCAGCGCCTGCACGTCCTTGGGGAAGCACGAGCCGCCGTAGCCGCAGCCGGCATAGAGGAAGTGGTAGCCGATACGGGGGTCGGAACCGATGCCGTGGCGCACCTGCTCGATGTCGGCGCCAAGCTTCTCGGCCAGCACGGCGAGCTCGTTCATGAAGGAGATGCGCGTCGCCAGCATCGCGTTGGCGGCGTACTTGGTGAGTTCGGCGCTGCGCACGTCCATCACCGTCAATCGATCGTGGTTGCGCTGGAACGGTGCATACAACTGGCGCAGGAACTGCGTGGCGCGCTCGCTCTCGGTGCCGATGACGATGCGGTCGGGCTTCATGAAGTCGTCGACTGCAGCGCCTTCCTTGAGGAATTCCGGGTTGGACGCGACGTCGAAGGGGATGTTCACGCCGCGCGCAGTCAGCTCTTCCTGCAGCGCCACCTTGACCTTGTCTGCAGTGCCCACCGGTACGGTCGACTTGTCGACCACCAGCTTGTAGCCGTCCATGTGGCGGCCGATGTTGCGCGCGGCGGCGACAACATACTGCAGGTCGGCCGAACCGTCCTCATCCGGCGGCGTACCGACGGCGATGAACTGGATGTCGCCGAAGGCCACGCTCT
>JBAPWR010000311.1:0-7821 GCA_049283775.1 Thiobacillus sp. | reverse complement strand
ACCGCCGGCTGTCCCACAAGAACTGCCGTATCGTCAATCTGACCACCTTCCGCAACATGTCGTCGGATATCGCCGACCTCGAGATCATCTTCAAGCCGAACACCGACCTGGCGATCCAGAACTACATCGCGCGCGAGATCATCGCGCGCGATGCGGTGAACAATGAATTCGTCGACAAGCACTGCATCTTCGCCACCGGCCCCTACGACATCGGCTACGGCATGCGTGCCACGGACAAGTACGCCTACGCGGCCGAAAAGGACACCCAGGCCAAGGAACTCAAGGTCACGCTCGACAAATACGAAGCCATCGGCCAGCGCAGGAAGGCTGGCGAAGTGGTCGAGCAGAAGAACACTGCCAATCCGGGGAAACACTGGATGATCAGCTTCGAGGATTTCAAGAAGGGCGTCGAGCCCTACACCCTGGACTTCGTCGCCGAGTTGGCCAAGGGCGACCCCGACGAGCCGCTCGACAAGTTCAAGGCCAAGCTGAAGCAGTTGGCCGACTATTACATCGACCCCAACCGCAAGGTCGTGTCGTTCTGGACCATGGGTTTCAACCAGCACCAGCGCGGCACCTGGGTCAACGAGCAGTGCTACATGAACCATCTGCTGGTGGGCAAGCAGTCGATGCCGGGCAACGGCGCGTTCTCCCTCACCGGCCAGCCATCGGCCTGCGGCACCGCACGCGAGGTCGGCACCTTCTGCCATCGACTGCCGGCCGACCGCCTGATCCCGAATCCGGCACATCGGGCAGAAACCGAGAAGTACTGGAACGTGCCGGCGAAGACCATCAACCCGAAGATCGGCTCTTTCTACGCCAAGATCCTGCGTGACATCGAGGACGGCAGCGTGAAATGGGCCTGGGTGCAGGTGAACAATCCGTGGCACACCCATCCCAATGCCAACCACTGGATCAAGTCCGCGCGCGAACTCGACAACTTCATCGTCGTCTCCGAGGCCTATCCGGGGATCTCGGCCAAGGTCGCCGACCTGATCCTGCCGACGGCGATGATCTTCGAGAAGTGGGGCGCCTACGGCAACGCCGAGCGGCGCACTCAGCACTGGCGTCAGCAGGTTCCGCCGCCCGGGCAGGCCCGGGCCGACATCTGGCAGACCATGGAGTTCGCCAAGCGCTTCAAGATCAAGGATTTCTGGGGCGAGCAGAAGCTGCCCGGCCTAAAAGTCGACGGCTACACCGACAACACGTTGCCGAGCGTACTGGCCGAAGCGCAGGCGATGGGCTATTCGCCGGAAGACAACCTGTACAAGGTCCTGTTCGCCACGCCCGCGAACCTCAAGGTCAAGTGGCCCGATGCGGTTGCCAAGGGTCACGACAACCACGTGGTCAGGCTGCTCGGTGACGGCTGGTTCCCGGAGAAGGCGCTGTGGCAGGAGTACCTGGTCTTCGGCAAGGGCAACGGCAAGGACCTGGCCGAATTCGACGTCTATCACCAGGACAACGTGCGCGGCCTCAAATGGCCGGTGGTCGACGGCAAGGAAGTGCCGTGGCGCTTTAACGAGCAATACGACCCCTATGTCACCAAGGGTGCGGGCATCGAGTTCTACGGCAAGCTGTTCAAGGCGATTCCGAGCGGCAACCTCGACGGCATCACCGATCCGGCGCCGAAGAGCCTCGCCGGCAAGGCGAAGATATTCTTCCGCCCCTACGCCGCGCCGGCCGAGCAGCCCGACGCCACATACGACCTCTGGCTGTGCACCGGTCGCGTGCTCGAGCACTGGCACTCCGGCACCATGACACGGCGCGTCCCCGAGCTGCACCGTGCCGTTCCTGCAGCGGTGATGTGGATGCATCCCGCCGATGCGCAGAAGCGCGGCCTCAAGCGCAACGACCTGGTTTGGATCGAGTCGCGTCGCGGCAAGGTCAAGGTGCGGGTGGAAACCGGCGGCCGCAATACCATGCCCAAGGGGAGCGTTTACGTGCCATTCTTCGACGAGGGCGTGTTCATCAATCGCGTGACGCTCGACACGACCTGCCCGATCTCCAAGGAAAGCGACTTCAAGAAATGCGCGGTCAAGGTCTATAGGGCCTGACACCCCGTTAAGACAGGAATCGCCAGCCCCGGATCATGGACAGCAAGCGGCGCAGCTTTCTCGTCAAGACCGCCCAGGGCGCGGCTGTCGCCGCGTGCGGGGGCCTGGTCTGGGCACATCTGCTGCGCCAGGAGGCGGCGGCCTCGGTGCTCGCCTTGCGGCCGCCGGGGGCGCTCGCCGAGGCGGACTTCGCCGCCGCCTGCATCAAGTGCGGCCAGTGCGCCCAGGCCTGTCCCTACGACACCCTGCGCATGGCGCGTGCCGAGGAGGTGGTGCCGATCGGTACTCCCTACTTCGTGCCGCGCGACATTCCCTGCTACATGTGCAGCGACGTTCCCTGCGTCCCGGTCTGTCCGACCGGGGCGCTCAACCCCGCGCTCAAGGACATCAGCAAGGCGCGCATGGGCCTGGCGGTAATCGATGCCGAGTCCTGCCTGTCGTGGCAGGGGCTGCGCTGCGAGGTGTGCTACCGGGTGTGTCCGGTCAAGGGTGACGCCATCAGTATCCAGAACCATCCGCGGCAGACCAGCAAGCACGCCCTGTTCGTGCCCATGGTCCACTCCGAGGCCTGCACCGGCTGCGGCATGTGCGAAGACGCCTGCCCGACCGAGGAAGCGGCGATCAGGGTGATCAATCCGAAGCTGGTGCAGGGCCGGATCGGCAGTCATTACCGCCTCGGCTGGAAATCCGATACCCCGATCACCCAGGAATTCCGGCCGCCGGAATCGCCGGCGGCTGGTCCTGCGCCACCGCCGGCCGAAGCGCCGGCGCCGCAAACCGCGCCGGGGATGGACACCCTCAACCAGGGACTCGAGCCATGAGTGCTGCCTTCGATTCCGCGCGCGAATCGGGCGCGCAGCGCAAGCCGGTGCGGCTTTACACTCCGCCTGCGACACTCGGCGGCAAGCTGTGGAGTTGGCGTTACCTGATCCTGCGGCGCACCACGCAGATCGGCATTCTGCTGATGTTCGTCGGCACCCTGCACTGGGGCTGGCAACTCATGGGCGCACCGCTGCTGCGCGGCAACCTCTCGGCATCGGAGGTCATCGGAATCGTTCCGCTGGCCGACCCGTTCGCGGTGCTGCAGCAACTCGTCAGCGGCCATTCGCTGCATTCCACGGTTCTGCTGGGAGCGGCGATCCTGCTGCTGTTCTATGTGATTGCCGGGCGGGTGTTCTGTGCCTGGATCTGCCCGATGAACATGGTCACCGATCTGGCCGGCTGGCTGCGCTCGAAACTCGGGATCAACGACCTGTTCCCGCTTTCACGCAGCACCCGGTACTGGGTGCTGGTCATGGCGCTGGTGCTGTCCGCATTGATGGGCGTCGCGGCTTTCGAATGGGTCAGCCCGATTTCCATGCTGCATCGCGAGATCATCTACGGCGTCGGCCTCGGACTGAGCGCGGCGCTGGGGATATTCATCCTCGACCTGCTGATCCTCAAGCACGGCTGGTGCGGCCATTTGTGTCCGCTGGGCGCTTTTTACGGCCTGCTCGGCAAGAAAGCGTGGCTGCGGGTGCGCTTCGACGACCGCAGCTGCACCCACTGCGGCGAATGCGCCAGGGTCTGCCCCGAGCCGCATGTGCTGAATCTCAGGAAGGCTGCGGAAAAGGGCAGAGTGGATTTCGGCGAGTGCACCAATTGCGCGCGCTGCATCCCCATCTGTCCGGAGGACAGTCTCGATCTTGCCTGGCGCTGGAGCGTGCACCCCGCGCCGCAAACTTCAACCCCGAACTCAACCGTGAGGAACGCGAAATGAACAAGATGACGATGGCAATACTCGTTGCCGCTGGTGCAGTGGCGATCAGCTATGGAACCCTGCAGGCAGAGGGAGTCGTCGTGGTTGACGACCAGATGGGACTGTCCCCGACCAGCGTCTTCGAGGACCCCAGCCCCCAGGCTTTCGAATACCCGGAAGGCTTCGACGGCAAACCCCTGACGCCGGCCTTCCTTGGCGCGCCGCCGCAGATACCGCACAACATCGACGATTTCCTGCCGATCAATGCCGACAGCAATGGTTGCACCCGCTGCCACGACAAGCCGACGAGAATCGGCCAGAAGAAAATCAAGGGCATCCCGACGCCCATGCCGGAGAGCCACTATGTCAAGGCCGAGGACGGCAAGCTGAGCCGTTCGGGCGCGCGCTATTTCTGCAACCAGTGCCATACCCCGCAGGCCGAGGTGAACGATCTGGTAGGCAATACCTTTTCCCAATGAACTCCAGGAACGCCTGGCCGTGCACCGCGGTCAGGCCATTGGTTTGGGGAAAGCCGAAGCCGGAACGCGGGAAAAATTGAATTTCTTGATCTGGATCAAGAAAGATTTTTCGTGTTGCCTTTATCCTGCGGGCAGTTGTGATCGGCCTTTCCAGTCCGAAATAAAAAGTCAATAGAACATTCACGGGGGATGCGGGTGGTAAATCTGGTTGCCAGTCTTCTCGCGTGCTGCAAATCAGGAGAGACCATGCTAAATCCAATCCGCTTTCTTCCAGCGCTGACCCTAATGATCGTCAGCCTGCCGTCTCTGGCCCAGCAGTACGTTCCCGTGGTCCCTGCTGCCGGCCCCGGCATGCCTAATCCCTACCTGCAGATGGTGCCGGTTCCCACCATGCCGACCGTGCTGCCCTTCGCCGGCATGCCCATCCCGTTCGTCGGCACCCTGCAGCCGCAGCCGACCAAGCCCTACAGCATGCGTCCCGGCATCCCGCAGGAAACCAAGCGGCAGATGATGCAGATGATGATGCCGATCATGACCAACATCATGCGCATGTCGATGCCCGACGCGATGAACTGGTTCGCGCACAAGATCAAGGCCAAGCCGGGCTTGACGTTCGACGAGGTGGTCGAGTCGATGATGCTGCGGGCCAACCAGCACAACTTCAAATATGTCGGTTCCAACCTGATGTACAAGGATTTCCAGGCGGTGCTGGGCGACATGGACTCGCCTCGCATCGAAGTGCACAGCTTCTGCGATATCGCCGTCGGCCGCGACCTGCTGCGGATCAGCCCGGAATTCCTGGTGTTCCTGCCTTGCCGAATCGGCGTGATGGAAGACGCCGACAAGAACATCTGGGTGATGATGCTCGACTGGAACATGGACTGGGTGGCTGGCTACGAAGGCCAGATGGGCGTTACCCCCGAACTCGCGCGCGGTGCCAAGGATATCCGCGACAAGATGGAAGACATCATGCGCGCCGGTGCGAACGGAGATATCTGAACAGCGCGCGGCGTCACTGATTGAAGTCGTCTGGGCGAAGGGGCTTGCTTGCCATGGGCGACTCGAAATTTGTTGTGGGTTCCTTGATGTGCATCAAGGAAAGTAGTCTTGAAGCTGGGTACATTTCGAGCAACAAAAGTTTGTCATTCTGACAACAATTAAGAGGAGATTGGCCATGCGCTACCGCGCCCTATCTGGAATGCTTCTGGCAGGATTCATGTGTTCTTCACATGCGGCGGGCGACGTCGAGGCGCTTGCCAATACCTGCAACAACTGTCACGGCGTCGACGGCGTATCGGTTGGCCCGAACATGCCCTCCATCGGCGGCCTGCCCGAGGCCTACCTGAACAACATCATGCTCGAATGGAAGGCGGGGACGCGCTATTCCGCCACCATGGGGCGCCTGATCAAGGGCTACAGCGACGAGCAGATCGCTGCGCTGGCGAAGCACTTCGCCGCCAAGCCCTGGGTGCCGGCGGCTCAGAATACCGATGCCAAGCTGGTCGCGCTCGGCAAGAAGGTGACAGCCCGCTGCGCCGGCTGCCACGGTGAAACCGGCAATGCCGAAGACGGCGAAACCCCCAACCTCAATGGCCAGTGGTCCCAATATCTGCAACTGGAAGCCCTGAAGTATCGCGACGATGCCGTGGCGATGCCGAGCCGGCCGATGCGCAATGCCGCCAAGAAGTTGAGCGACGAGGAAGTCAAAGCCGTCGCCGAGTTCTACGCCAGCCAGAAATAATTCAGGAGACTTCCATGAGCCAATTCAATCGCCGTAACTTTCTCAAGGCGCTCGCCGTCGCCGCCCCCGCATCGGTCCTGCACGTCCCCAACGCACGCGCCGCCAGCAAGGCCAAGGTCGTGGTCATTGGCGGAGGCTTCGGCGGCGCCACGGCTGCCAAGTACCTGAAGATGATGTCGCCCACGCTCGATGTCACCCTGGTTGAGAAGAACAAGATCTACACTTCCTGCCCGCTCTCCAATGAGGTCATCTCCGGTCACGGCAACATCAAGGACCTCGAGATGGGCTACGACGGCCTGAAGAAGCGTGGCATCAATGTCGTGTTCGACGAGGCCAGCGCCATCGATCCGGTGAAGAAGACCGTCGCCCTCAAAAGCGGCAAGACGCTGGCCTACGATGCCCTGGTGCTCTCCCCGGGCATCAGCTTCAACTATGCCGGCATCGAGGGCTACAGCAAGGAACTGGCGGACGGCGATCTGCCGCACGCCTACAAGGCCGGACCGCAGACCCTGGTGTTGCAGAAGCAGTTGATGGCGATGCCCGACGGCGGCACTTTCGTGATCACCGTGCCGAAGGGGCCGTTCCGTTGCCCGCCCGGACCCTACGAGCGCGCCTCGCAGGTGGCGGCCTACCTCAAGGGCCATGGCAAGATGAAATCCAAGGTGCTGATCCTTGACGCCAACGACTCCTTTTCCAAGAAGGGCTTGTTCGAGCAGGCGTGGAAGATGCATTACCCCGACATGATCAAGTGGGTGCCGGGTGCCTCCGACGGCAACGTCATCAAGATCGACGCCAAGACCAGGACTGCCTACACCAACTTCGGCGAGCACAAGGCCGATGTCCTCAACGTCATCCCGCCCCACCACGCCGGCAATATCGCCAAGGCCACCGGACTCACCAACGACAAGGGCTGGTGCCCGGTCGACATGCTGACCATGGAATCGACCGTGCACAAGGACATCTGGGTGGTGGGCGACTCCAGCGTCCATGGCGACCTTCCCGTTTATGCGGCGCCCAAGTCGGCGCACACCGCGGTGACCCAGGCCAAGGTCGCGGTCGGTGCGATCATCGCCAAGCTCAACGGCCAGCCCGCGCCGGTGCCCTACTTCGTCAACACCTGCTACAGCATCGCCGCTCCCGACTGGGGTTTCTCGGTGGTGCATGTGTACAAGGTGGAAGATGGCAAGCTGATCTACGTCAAGGAGGCCGGCGGCATCTCGCCGATCGACACGCCTGCGATCATCGCGCAGCGCCGGCTCGAGGCCGAGTACGCGGTGGGCTGGCTGAGAAACATCATGGCGGATGCGTTCGCCTGAATTCACGGCGGGGGGGATCCCGCCTCATTTGTTCGAATGGCGGGTTTGCGCGCCTGACAAAAAAAGAACTGAAAAAATATTTCATAAGGAGAGTGCCATGAATTACCTGAATGGTTTCACACGCTGGATCGCAGGGCTGTCTCTGGCCCTGTTTGCGCTGGGGGCTCAGGCAGCCCCGGCGCCGGTAGCCAAGCCGGTCAACGTGCAGAAATGTTATTCCTGCCATGACAACATCGAGGAATTCCACGCCAAGGGCAAGCATGCCAAGGTCAATTGCGCGAGCTGCCACACCGGTACGGATGAGCACCTCGCCAGCAAGGACAAGAAGGCCGTCAAGCCGGCCACCATCATGGACCACCGTGCCTGCGCGACCTGTCACAAGGACCAGTACGAGTCCTTCGTCAGGCTCAACTATGACTCGCCTGCTCGTCTCGAGAAGGCTACCTTCAAGGGCCGTTCGCCGCTGTTCGACAAGCTGATGGAAGGTTACGGC
>JBAPWR010000310.1:0-2471 GCA_049283775.1 Thiobacillus sp. | reverse complement strand
TCGCGCCCAGCCATTGCACCGGGGAACAGGCGATGGCGCAGTTTCGCCAGGCCTGGGGCGAGGATTTCGTCGAGGGCGGGCTGGGCGCGGTGATCGAGGTCGGGCCGCGTTGAAGCTCGAGATCCTTTCGGCCGAGTCGCTCGGAGTACGCGGACTATGTTGCCGGATAGAGGCGGAGGGGCGGGTGATCGTCATCGATCCCGGGCTCGCGCTCGGCGAAAGGCGCCATGGCCTGCCGCCCCATCCGCTGCAGATCGCGCTCGGCAGGGCGGCACGGCGACGCATCGTCACGGCCCTGGCAGGCGCCACCGACGTGGTGTTCAGCCATTTTCATGGCGATCACGTGCCGCTCGCCCATGCCAATCCCTACCAGCTCGCGATTTCGCAGTTGCCTGCAAACTTCAGCTCGCTGCGCGCCTGGAGCCTGTCAGCGGAAGGCCAGACCTTCAACAGCCAGGACCGTGCTCGCGACCTGATCGCTCTGCTCGGCGCCAGTTTCCGCGTCGCGGAGGGCGTCATGGACGGCCCCTTGTGCTTCTCGCCGGCGATGCCGCATGGCGTCGGAGGCATGCCCTTCGGCGACGTCATGCTGACCCGCGTCGATCTCGGCGGACGGGTTTTCGTCCATGCGTCCGACATCCAGCTGCTCGACGCCGCCACCGTCGATTTCATCCTCGACTGGAAGCCGGACTGGGTGCTGGCCGCCGGCCCGCCGCTCTACCACAGTGGGCTCGATGCCCGCCAGCGCGGCCGCGCCTGGAACAACGCCCGTTGCCTGGCCGCGGAAGTCGGCACCCTGATCCTCGACCATCACCTGATGCGTTCGCTGGAAGGGGAAATCTGGCTCGACCGGCTGTCGCAGCAAACCGGCAGGCGGGTCTATTGCGCCGCCGATTTCATGGGCCGGCCGAGAAGCCTGCTCGAGGCGCAGCGCCGCGAGCTCTATGCGGCGATGCCGGTGCGGCCCGGTTGGCATGCGGACTATGCGAGTGGCTCGGCGAGCGTCGAGGACTTCGCTCCGCGCGACGACTGATTCCTTCAGCCCCCTGCGTCCGCGCGCGGCACCAGCAAACCGGCCAATAAGCCGCACGGATCTTGTCGAATCACGTTTCATCGTGCTCGTGGTGAGCCCTTCGACAAGCGCAGGGCGAAGGCTAGCTAAATCAGCCTATCTCTGGACAGGGCCGAGCACCTCCCGCAGCGCCGCGACGAAACGCTGGTTGTCTTCGGGCAGCGCGGTGGTGACGCGCATGAAGCCGGGACCCAGGGCGGGGTCGTTCAGGGGTTTGATGAGGATGTCGCGGCTGCGCATCGCATCGGCAATCCCGGCTGCCGGGTGCGGCGAGAAATCGGCCAGGAAGAAATAGGTCTGGGTGGCAAAGGTGCGCACGCCGAGCGCGCGCAATTCTGCCGCCAGCGCTTCGGTCCAGAGCCGCAGCTGCGCCGCGCGCTGATGGATCTTGTCCTCGTGCTGCAGCGTGGCGACTGCCGCCGCCTGGCTCGGGCGCGCCAGCGGATAGGCATCGTTGTGGCCGTTGAGGTCGTCGGCGACATCCTGCGGAAAGACGCCGTAGCCGATGCGAAAGCCGGCCAGGCTGTGCGCCTTGGACAGCGTGCGGGTCACCAGCAGGTTGGGATGATCCGGCACCAGGTGGACGACGGACTGACCGGCCAGGCCGATGAAGGCCTCATCGACGAGGAAACGCGTGTCCGGGTGACGGCGCAGCAGGTCGGGCAGCGGCGCCATGTCGAAAATGCCGCCATTGGGATTGTTGGGATTGACGATGACGGCGAGGGTGGTGCCTTGCGGGATGACCAGTTCGCCCAGATCGAAGCTGAAATCCTTTTCCGGCGGCAGCCGTGTCTCGGTGTAGTGCCCGGCGATTTCCGGGAACAGCACGTAGGTCGGCGTCAGCAGGTGGACCTGCTGGCCGAAGCGGTCGAACAGCTGGCGCAGGATCAGTTCGGACCCGGCATTGATGTGGATCAGCCGCTCGGGAACCCCCAGCCGCTCGCTCAACAGCCGGCGCAACGGCGCCGAATAGGGCTCGGTGTAGTAGTTGCTGTGCGGCACCTCGGCCTGCGCCGCGGCAATCGCTTCCTCGATCGGCGGCAGGGGATTTTCACACAGCAGCAGCTTGATTCCGCTGAACCCGCCGCCGCCTTTTTCTGCGATGGATGTCATGTCTGTTCTCCCGTTTCTGCCGAAGCTTCACGGTGCGATCGACGATGCTCGCCACCCGGCTCCGGCTCGCCCAGCGGCAGATTGCCGGCGAGGAAGAGCGCAACGGCGCGGTCGGGATCGCTCTCCGTAGTGACCAGCCCCTCGATGCCCATGCGCGCCAGGCGCATGACCAGTCCCTCACCCATGCCCCCGCTGATGAGCACCTGCACCGAGTCCAGTGGATGCGGGGCCTGCGGCGAAATGGCGTGAAAAGACTGGTCGATGTGCAACTCGAGCAGGGTCCTTG
>JBAPWR010000309.1:0-1878 GCA_049283775.1 Thiobacillus sp. | reverse complement strand
CAACCCGACAGAGCCGAGTCTAGAAAAGATGCGCCTGGAGTGGAAAGGGGTCAAAGGAAAAGGGGTCCAGAAAAGATGCATCGACGGCTGAATATCAAGGGGGCTATCGGGACGATGAGCGGTTTGTGAAGCGCATGCAGACTGTTGTCAGGTATCGTTTCTAGACCTGACCCCAATCGATGCCACAAGCTCCCCAATATTCCTGGGTTGCCGGTATTTCACGCACGAATTCGTCATGCCCGCTGGGATAATGTCGCTCGTTCCTGTTCCGCAATTGTCTGATGCCCGCCCTGCCTTACTGGCGCCTGTCCGGTTTCTATTTCTTCTATTTCGCCTTCGTCGGCGCGATGGCGCCGTTCTGGGGGCTGTACCTCAAGTCGCTGGCGTTCAGCGCCGTGCAGATCGGCGTGCTGATGTCGCTGCTGCAGGTGATGCGGATATTCGCGCCGAACATCTGGGGGCATATCGCCGACCGCACCGGCAAGAAGACGCATATCGTGCAGTGGGCGGCGCTGGCGAGCGTGCTGGCGTTCGTCGGGGTGTTCTTCGGCACGGGTTTCTGGTGGATGTTCGTGGTGATGGCGGCGCTGAGCTTCTTCTGGAGCGCCTCGCTGCCGCTGGTCGAGGCGATGACGCTGTCGCATCTGGGCGAGAGTATCGACGCCTACGGGCGCATTCGCCTGTGGGGCTCGATCGGCTTCATCGTCATGGTGGTGGGGCTGGGCTATGCGCTGGACCATGTGCCGATCAGCTGGCTGCCGTGGGCGGTGCTGGCGGTGATGCTCGGCATCGTCGCCTTCGCCCGGGTGATCCCCGAGGCGGCCAGCCTGCCGCACGCCAGCGACCAGTTGCCGATCTGGGAGGTGCTGAAGCGTCCGGAAGTGGCTTCGTTGCTGGCTGCCTGCATGCTGATGGCGGTGACCCACGGCCCTTACTACACTTTCTATTCGATCTATCTGGTCGACCACGGCTACGACAAGTCGACGGTCGGCTGGCTGTGGGCGCTCGGGGTGCTGGCCGAGATCGGCATCTTTCTCATCATTCCGCGCATCTTCGCCCGGGTGACGCCGCGCAAGCTGATCCTGGCGAGCTTCGCCCTGGCGGTGCTGCGCTTTCTGATGATCGCCTGGGGGGTGGAGTCGGCCTGGGTGGTATGGGGCGCGCAGACGCTGCATGCCTTCACTTTCGGCACCTACCATGCGGCGGCGGTGGCGCTGATCCACGCGCATTTTCGCGGCCGTCACCAGGCGCGCGGACAGGCGCTCTACACCAGCGTTTCCTACGGCATCGGCGGCACGCTCGGCGGCCTGGCAAGCGGCTTCACCTGGGAAACCATCGGCCCGGCGTGGACCTTCACCCTGGCCGCGGTGAGTGCGGCACTGGCCTGGCTGGTTTACGCCGTCTGGGGCAAAACAAAACCCGTGCCAGCTACCCCTAAGCTATGAAATAATCAGCGTTTTACGCGCTGTATCAGCCTATCAATGTCCGGCCAGACCCTCTTCCAGAAACTCTGGGACGCCCACGTCGTCCACGTCGAGCCCGACGGCACCACGCTGCTGTATATCGACCGCCACCTGGTGCACGAAGTCACCAGCCCGCAGGCGTTCGAGGGTCTGAAGCTGGCGAAGCGCAAGCCGCGCCGGGCCGATGCGGCGATCGCCGTGCCGGATCACAACGTGCCCACCACCGACCGCTCGCTCGGCATCGCCGACCCGATCTCGCGCCTGCAGGTCGAGACGCTCGACGCCAACTGTGCCGAATTCGGCATCCGCGAATTCCACATGGACGACATCCGCCAGGGCATCGTCCACGTCATTGGTCCCGAAGAGGGCCTGACGCTGCCGGGCATGACGGTGGTGTGCGGCGACTCGCATACCT
>JBAPWR010000308.1:0-1910 GCA_049283775.1 Thiobacillus sp. | reverse complement strand
TACCGACCTGATCGTCATGGGCAAGCATGGCCAGTCACCGCTGGAAGAGATGCTGCTCGGCAGCGTGACCAAGCATGTGCTCGCCTATTCCAGCAGCGATGTCCTGTTCGTCACCCACACCTGAGATACTCCCGCACCATGCCCAAGGCCACTCCTACCCCGCGCAACCCGCACCTGTTTCGCTATCTGCTGATCGGATTTTTCACCGTTGCCCCGCTGTGGGTGACCTGGCTGGTCTTCGATTTCCTGTTCGACCTCCTGGCCAAAACCGGCGCGCCTTTTCTCAAGGCGCTGGCGCGGCTGCTGCGACCCCTGTCCGACACGCTGGCGACCTGGCTGCTCGACAGCGGCGTACAGACCGTTCTCGGCGCCTTGTTCACCCTGCTGCTGCTGTATGCCGTCGGCCTGTTCGCCTCCTTCGTTGTCGGCAAGCGGCTGATCGGGGCGGCCGAGGAATGGCTCACCCGCCTGCCGCTGGTGCAGACCGTGTACGGCGCCACCAAGCGCTTCCTGCAGACGGTCAGCAAGCCGCCGGTGCAGGGGCAGCGGGTGGTGCTGATCAGCTTTCCGTCGCCGGAGATGAAGGCGGTCGGGCTGATCACCAAGGTAATGAAGGATGCCAACACCGGCGCGGAACTGGCGGTGGTCTACGTTCCCACCTCGCCCAACCCGACCTCGGGCTACATCGAGATCCTGCCGCTGGCCGACGTGGTGATGACCAACTGGACCATGGAGGAGGCAATGAGCTTCGTCATGACCGGCGGCACCAACGCGCCCGACAGCGTGCGCTTCGACAATCCGCCGCACGCGGTGGTGGAGGCGCCGCTGCGCTGAGGGAGCGGAAGATGGGTGACCCGCAGATTTCGCAGATTCGCGCAGGTTTTTATTGGCTGCCATGCCACCCAGCAATTCCCTTTCGTCAGGTCGGGGGTTGGCCCTCGACAAGCTTTTTCCATCTGCGTCATCTGTGCCATCTGCGGATCGACTTGAGGCTCTCGGAATGAAACTGTCCGTTCATCTGCTGCGTGCCCTGCTCTGGCGCGCCGCGCTGGCGCGGCGACTGCTGGAGCTATCGGGGCCGATGCAGCTGCCGGAGGATCGTCCCGATGCGAGCCGGGCGGATGAATGAAGCTGAGCCTTACAGGCCGGCGAATGGGTCCGCGGGGCGAGCGGTCAGGATGACGGTGCCGATGCGGGCATTCAGGCCCATCACCGGAATCAGCAGTTCCCTGGCGCCGTCCTGGCCGGCGCGCACGCTCACCTGCGGCAGCTGAAGCGCGTCGGCGCCGACCAGTGCGACGGCATCGGCTCCCTTGAGACGACGGTCGCTGGCGACCAGCACCTTGTTGTCGGTACCCACCAGCAGGACACGCTCGGTATTGGGCAGCCTGACAATCTCGGTGAAGAACTGGTCGACCTGGTCGAGGTTGTTGCGGATCATCTCGCCGCGTACCGCCCAGGCCAGTGCCAGGCCGAACTGCCGCCGAGACTCGTCGGTTTCGGCCGCGACGCGGCTGCGCAGCTGGCCAAGCATCGTGCTGCGGTCGGCCTCGATTTGCGCGGTCATTTCCTCGCGGTCCTGTTCCAGTCTCGCCTCCATGCGCTTCTGCGCGAAGCTCTGCCAGCCGAAGGTGACGAGCCACAGGATCAGCAGAGCCAGGCTCACCCACAACGGCAGGCGCGTTTCGGTCAGCTTGCCCATGAGTCTGGCGGAGCGAGAGGTGTTGGCGGAAAAATCGTTCGGGTCGGTCACGGATGGCTCCTGGTCTTCAATGAAACGGGGTGGAAGCATTATCCCAGCAACCGTATTGCAGGGGTTCGATGGCTGATATTTTCGATCCGCTGCCCTGGCTGATCATGCTGCCGCTGGCGTGGGGCACGCTCGCCTTCGTGCTCGGTCCGGGGCGCGG
>JBAPWR010000307.1:0-8515 GCA_049283775.1 Thiobacillus sp. | reverse complement strand
CTATTCAGCGGCCTCGCTGCCGTAATCATCCTGTACTGGGCGGGCGGATTTTTGCGCAGCCTGCCGGCGGTATTGCGCGCCCTGCTTGCCGGCTGCATTCCCCTGCTGGTCTATTTCCTTTCCATCGTGGGGCGCTGGCCGGGGCTGGATGTGGTGTCCATCCACATTTCGGTGTTTCTGGCGGCGGGACTGGTGCTCCATATCCTGACACTGCAGCGGCGGCGTTCTCCGGGCGGCCTGCACTGGGTCCCCAAATTACTGATCGGCTTCTTTGTCGGCCTGGCTGTGATCAATGCCTCGCTGCTCTACATCGCCACACAAGGACTGCCCGAGCCAGTGGCGCGCTGGTGGTTGGGGAGCGATGGCAACAAGGTCTACAGCGGGTTTTCCGGCGTGGTACCGCATCACCAGGACGCGGCCAAGGCGGTTTCCTCGGCGCTGACGCAGGCTCACGACGAGATGCAGCTGGGCTGGCAGGTGGAACTGGAAGGACTGCAGGCCGTCCTCGGCGAGGTCCAGACCTTGCAGGTGCGAGCCAGGGATCGCACCGGTTTGCCACTCAGTCAGTTGCAGGCCGAAATCCGGCTGCTGCGACCGGGTTCGCCCGTGGCCCAAGCCAGTCTGCCGCTGCAGGCGGCCGGCGCAGGAGTCTATGTCGGCGAGCTCACGCTGCCCGAGAAGGGGCGCTGGATCGTCGAGTTGCAGCTGACGCAGGGTGATCGCACGCGCTATCGCGACAGCCGGGAGCTGGTTCTGCCATGAGCGGCATCACCGTCTTCCTTTTTCTGCTCTCGGGCGTCTTCGTGGTGCTCATCGTCGTCGGCGTCTTCTGGTCGATACGCAGCGGCCAGTTCGACGATCTGGAGGGGCCGGCCGAACGCATCCTGATGGACGATGACGACCCGCTGTTGCCGACCCGGCGCTTGAGAGACGAGGACGATTAAATTAGAATTCGCTTAAATTTTGGGAGCCCGCCGTGAAAAAGTATTTGACCTTTCAGAATCTGCCCCTGGTGCTGGTGACCGCACTCATCCTCTGGGCCTGGTTCAGTCTTCTGTCCGTCCTGATCTCATCGCTGTTCTGAGCGCTTCTGCCTGAAATGACGAGGCCCCGCATTGCGGGGCCTCGTCATTTCAGGGCTGCGAATCGGCTACCAGTCGGCGCGAAACTGCAGGCCCCATGCAGGCTGGTAATTCCGCAGATACGCAGGGGTAGGCGCCGAGTTGTCCGATTCGGCGGAGAAGGCCTGGATGGGGCTGCCGATGGGCTGGAACTGCAGCGTCGTCTTGACCCCGAACAGGCGGTCCGTTCCTGCGTTGACGACCCCGAGCGGGTCGGTGAGGGTGAGCAGCGCCTTGTCCGACCAACTGAGCTCGCCGGGTTTCGAGCGCACATGGTTGCGCAGTGGCCTGAAAAGGTATTCGCCGACCAGGGAGCCCACCACCGGGGTGATGATCAGGTCCTCGATGGAGACCGGTTCGAACAAGGCTTCGGCCCCGTATTCGTAAAGCGTCGAAAGCAGCGTCGAGTACAGGAAGGACTGGGTTTCGTCGAGGCCGCGCTCTTGGCCCCGGATGTAATAGGTACCTCCCCAGTAGGGGTGCAGGATGTAATTGACCCACCAGACGTCGCCGTCGCGTACCACGGGATTGGTGACGTTATCGACCCATTTGCTGAGGTTGTATTCCCGCTTCGTTTCGTCGTCCCACCCGGAGATGGATTCGGGGAGAACATAAAGTACGCCGATGACGACGAACTGATAGCCGAGGAAGTAGGCGGTATCGCGGGTGATGCCGTCCCAATCCATCTCCTCAGGCTTCGCTCCGCGCCAGGGGTAGGAAGAAGCTTGCGCCGCCTCGGCCTGCTCATCTGCGAGTGCACGGGCAATCAAGGGGCCATAGTCGGCGGCTGCCAGCGGCGACATGGCGCTGAATCCTGCCAGTTGGCCGATCTCAACGCCCTCGTCGCTTGCCGTGGAGGCGTTTGCACTTGGCGGCAGCAGCCAGAGCAGACTGCATACCAGGGCCAAAAGCAGACTCAGGGGGACCCGAGGCAAACGGCAGGGAAGGCAATGCGTGAACCTTGGATGCTCAGCAATCGCTCGCGTCATCGGCTGTCGGGACAGAACAGAAAGGGAAGAAGCCGAGACACGTAGAGGGACCTGCGTATTATCAAAGAGTCCCAGATGCTACCAAATCCGGGCAAAAAATCGGCCCTTCAGTCAGGAAAATTCCCTGTTTGGCATGCTTTTATTCTGGATGGGGGATGACCAAACAGATCAGCCAGCCCTGCGGCTGGCTGATCTGGCCATTCCTTTGCGTCCTGAAACGGTGCAGCCCTGGCGGCTCAGGCGGGTATCAGCGCCCGCATTTTCTGCAGGGCCCGCGCCTCGATCTGGCGGATCCGCTCGGCAGAAACACCATATTCGGCAGCGAGTTCGTGCAGGGTGGCGGTTTCGTCCTCGGTCAACCAGCGTGCCTGGATGATACGCCGACTGCGCTCGTCGAGGTTTTCCAGGGCATGGGCCAGGCCGTCATGGCGCAGGCGCTCGGTCTGCTCGCGCTCGATCAACTGGGCGGGGTTTTCGTCCGGGCTGGCGAGGTAGGCCAGCGGGCTGTAGCTGTCCTCGCCGTCGTCGACGCTCGGGTCGATTGAAATGTCGTGGCCCGACAGGCGGGTTTCCATTTCCAGTACGTCCTTGCGGCTGACGTTGAGTTCGCGCGCCATGGCGTCGGCCTGTTCGACCGTGAGGGCGTTGAGCGACTGCTTCAGACTGCGCAGGTTGAAGAACAGTTTGCGCTGCGCCTTGGTGGTGGCGACCTTGACCAGGCGCCAGTTCTTCAGCACGAACTCATGAATCTCGGCGCGAATCCAATGCAGGGCGAACGACACCAGGCGAACCCCGCGATCCGGGTCGAAGCGCTTGACCGCCTTCATCAGTCCGACGTTGCATTCCTGAATGAGGTCGGCGTGCGGCAGGCCGTAGCCGAGATAATGCCGCGCCACGCTGACCACCACGCGCAGGTGCGACAACACCAGCTGGCGTGCCGCCTCGACATCCTGGCGTTCGTGCCAGGCGCGTGCCAGGTCCTGCTCCTCTTCCGCGCTGAGCATGGGGTAACGGTTGACGGTCTGGATATAGCTTTCCAGGCTGTAGGCTGCCGGGACCGGCAGGGACATTGTTTGATTCATGGTTGCAAGACTCCCTTGTTCAAACAGTTTTGATGCAATTTTAGCACTCCCGAAAAGAGAGTGCTAAACGCGGGGGAAGTTCCGGGGTGAGCGGGCAGAGCTACGCTTAATGCGACGTCTCGACCTGTCGCAGGGTGCGTGCGACCGTCAGCCAGGCGCCCAGCCAGCCGAGCAGGGTGGTGGCGGCCAGCACGAGGGCGACCTCGGGCAGTGCTGGGGGGTGAAGCTGGTAGGCTGAGCCATAGAGCGACGCCAAATGGCCGACTGGAACGCTCAACAAGCTTCCGGCGAGCGCCAGTACGGCCACTGCGGCGATACCGCCCAGTAGCGCCTGCAGCGCGCCCAGATAAAGGAAGGGACGGCGGATATAGCGATCGGTCGCACCAATCAGCCGGCTGATCTGGATTTCGTCGCGCCTCGCCAGGATCAGCGCACGGATGGCGTTGCCGGTGATGGCGATCAGCGCAATCGAAAACAGGCCGGCCAGCAACATGACGGCGGTGCGGCCGATCGCCAGGGCAGCGTGCAGGCGCTCGGCCCAGGCACTGTCGAGATGGGCTTCGGCCACTCCCGGAAGCTTCGCCAGCTCCGCCCGCAGCGCGGCCAGGCCATCGCGATCGGTGGTCTCGGGGCGCACCACCCAGGCGTCGGGCAGCGGGTTGCGAGACAGGCCGGCGGTGAGGTCGCCGAGGTCCTGCGATTCGGCCAGTGATTTCAGCGCCGCATCCTTCGGCATGAAACGCGCTTCGAGGACGAGGGGATGGCGTTTCAGTCGCGCAGCGATGGCGTCCCGTTCGGCGGCCTGGATGCCGTCATCGAGAAACAGGCTGATTTCGGGCTGGGTCGGCAGATCGCCGGCCAGGCGGTTGAGATTATCGAGGATCAGGTAAAGCCCGCCGGGCAGGCTGATGGCCACGCCGATGGCGAGGCTGGCGAGCAGGGTGGCGAGCGGCTGGGCCAGCAGGCGGCGCAGGGCAGAAAGCAGTGCCTGATGCTGATGGCGGATCCAGACCTTCATGTTGCCACCTCCTCAGCGGGAATCGTGGCGCCCGCCGCTTCGGGTCGGTGGCTGGCGCCACTCGCGTTGCTGTCGATCCCGCTGTGCGGGCCCCTCGCCAGGTGGCTCATGCGGTCGGTCTCGGACAGTTCCGCAGCGATGCGGGCGACTTCGTGTCGGCCTCCGGCGGCATTCGCCTTGCTGTCGATCCCGCTGCGCGGGCCCCTCGCCAGGTGGCTCATGCCGCCCCCTCTTCCTGAACGCGGCCATGGTCGAGATGGATGATCCGTCCGCCCAGTGCCGAGATTGCGCGATCGTCATGCGTGGAGATCACCAGCGTGGTCCCGACCTGATGGAAGTCGCGGAACATCGCCATGATGTCCGCGGCATAGCCGGCATCGAGGTTGCCGGTGGGCTCGTCGGCCAGCAGCAGAGCCGGACGGCTGACCAGGGCGCGGGCGATGCACAGGCGCTGTTGCTCGCCGCCGGAGAGGGTGATGGGCAGCGATTTTTCGCGCTTCAGCAGGCCGACCTTGTCGAGCACGGCACGCGCCCGCTTCATCGATTCGCGCCGTTCCACTCCGGCGATATCCATGGGCAGAACGACGTTCTCGATGACATTGCGGTCGAACAGCAGCTTGTGGTCCTGGAATACCAGACCGATGTTGCGCCGCAGATAGGGCACGGCACGCGCCGGCAGGCGGCTGATGTTCTGGCCGTTGACCGAGACCACGCCGCTGGTCGGACGCTCGATCGCGGCGATGAGCTTGAGCAGCGTGCTCTTGCCGGCGCCCGAGTGCCCGGTAAGAAAAACCATCTCGCCGCGGGCGATGTCGAGATTGACCCCGGTCAGCGCCTCGTGGCCGCCGGGATAGCGCTTGGTGACCTGGCTGAAACTGATCATGCAGCAAACACCGCGTCGACGAACTCGCGCGCGTCGAACGGCCGCAAGTCGTCCACGCCCTCGCCGACGCCGATATAGCGCACCGGGATCGGCCGCGCCTTGGCGATGGCGGCGATCGCGCCGCCCTTGGCGGTTCCGTCGAGCTTGGTCAGCACCAGGCCGGTGACGCCGAGCGCGTCGTCGAACGCCTTGACCTGCGTCACCGCGTTTTGCCCGGTGTTTGCGTCCAGCACCAGCAGCACCTCGTGGGGTGCGCCGGGCGCGGCCTTTTCGATCACCCGCTTGACCTTCTTGATCTCTTCCATGAGGTGCAACTGGGTCGGCAGCCGTCCCGCGGTGTCGGCCAGGACGATGTCGATGCTACGTGCCCGTGCCGCGGAGATGGCGTCGAAAATGACCGCTGCGGAATCGCCCTTTTCCTGGCTGACTACCGTCACGTTGTTGCGTTCACCCCAGACCTGCAGCTGTTCGCGCGCGGCAGCACGGAAGGTGTCGCCAGCCGCCAGCAGAACCGATTTGCCCTGTGCCTGGAACAGCTTGGCGAGCTTGCCGATGGTGGTGGTCTTGCCGGCGCCGTTGACCCCGGCCAGCATCAGGATGAAGGGCTGTTGGGGGGTGATGACGAGGGGCGCTTGCAGCGGGGTGAGGAGCTCGACCAGCGCTTCCTTGAGCGCCTCCTGGAGTTGCAAGGCCTCTGTCAGACCCTCGCGACGTACGCGCTTTTGCAGCGTGTCGAGCAGAAACTGGGTGGCGTCGACACCGACGTCGGCGGTTATGAGGACGGTCTCCAGTTCCTCGAACAGTTCGGCGTCGATCTTGCGGCCGACGCCGAACAGGCCCGCAATCTGTCCGCCGAGTTTCTCGCGGGTCTTGGCCAGGCCCTGTTTCAGCCGCTGCGCCCAGCCAACTCGTGGCGCGGCTTCTGGCGCGGGTGCGGCCTCAGCTTCGATGGAGGCGGGTTCCTCCGGCGAGGCCGGCTGATCGGGAGATTTCGATTTGAAGAAACTAAACACGGGCAAGGAAGGTCTGCTATGCGGTCTGCAACAGCGCAGTATCTTATCATTCGGAACCATTCAACTTGAGGTGTAGGCAATGCGAAGCATGTGGGGAATGTTGCTCGGACTGTGCGTGGCCACGGCACAGGCGGCAGTCACGGATATCACCCTGGATAACGGCATGCGGGTGATCGTCAAGGAAGATCGACGCGCGCCGGTGATGGTGTCGCAGGTGTGGTACCGCGCCGGCTCGGTCGATGAAGTCAACGGCACCACCGGGGTGGCGCACGTGCTCGAGCACATGATGTTCAAGGGCACCAAGAGCGTTCCGCCGGGCGAGTTTTCCAAGCGCATCGCCGCGGCCGGCGGAAAGGAAAACGCCTTCACCGGTCGCGATTACACCGCGTATTTCCAGCAGATGCAGAAGGACCGGCTGGGACTGTCGATGCAACTCGAAGCCGACCGCATGGCCAACCTGCAGATCAGCGACGACCTGTTCGCCAAGGAAATCCAGGTGGTGATGGAGGAACGCCGCTTGCGTACCGACGACAAGCCGCAGTCGGTCCTCTACGAGCGTCTCATGGCTGCTGCTTTTCAGTCGCATCCCTATGGCCGCCCCATCATCGGCTGGATGAATGACCTGGAGAACATGACCGCCCAGGATGCGCGTGACTGGTACGAGCGCTGGTATGCCCCGAACAATGCCACCCTGGTGGTGGCGGGGGACGTCGATGCCGACACGGTGATCGCGCTGGCCAAGCGTCATTTCGGCACCCTGCCGATGCGTGGACTGCCGCCGCGCAAACCGCAGCAGGAACCTGAGCAATTGGGTATCAAGCGCATGGTGGTGAAGGCGCCGGCCAAGGTGCCGTACCTGCTGATGGCCTGGCATGCACCGACTTTGAGCGACTGGCAGAACGACTGGGAGCCCTACGCGCTGCAGATACTGGCGGGCGTTCTGGACGGTAACGATTCCGCGCGGTTGCAGAAGTCCCTGGTCAAGACCCAGCAGATCGCTGCCAGCGTCGGTGCCGGCTATGACGCGGTGTCGCGTGGCCCGGGCATGTTCATGATCGACGCTTCGCCGGTCGAGGGCAAAACCGTCGCGGAACTGGAGAACGCGATCCGCAAGGAACTGCAGAAAGTGCAGCAGGAGGGTGTCAGCGAGGCCGAGCTGAAGCGGGTCAAGGCGCAGGTGATCGCAGCCGATGTGTACCAGCGCGATTCCCTGTTCTTCCAGGCCATGCAACTGGGCGAGTACGCCAAGGTCGGCCTGCCGCTCGAAGCACTGGATGGACGGGTCGACAAGCTGCGTTCAGTGACGGCCGAGCAGGTGCAGGCTGTCGCCCGGAAATGGCTGCAGGACGATCGGCTCAACCTGGCCGAACTCGAGCCCCAGCCGCTCAGCGGCCAGCCGCAGCAGCGTATCGACGCGGAGGTCAGCCATGCCCATTAAGCATTTTTTCCGCCTGTTGCTGTTGGTTTGCGTCGTCCCGGCTGCCCACGCTGGGCTGACCATCCAGCACTGGCAGACGGCGCAGGGTGCGCGGGTGTTTTTTGTCGAGAACCGCGATCTGCCGATGCTCGATCTGGCGGTTGACTTCCCGGCCGGCAGCGGACGCGATCCTGATGGCAAGCCGGGGGTCGCGCATCTCGCCCATGGTCTGCTCGACCAGGGTGCGGGCGGGCTCAGCGATACCGAAATCGCCCACAGGCTGGCCGACAGCGGTGCGATTCTGGGTGGCCGCTTCGACCGCGACCGCGCCGGCGTGACGCTGCGCACGCTGTCGTCGCTGCCGGAACGCGAAATCGCACTCGACGTGCTGATCCGGGTGCTGCACCAGCCGGCGTTCGATACCGATGTGCTGAGCCGCGAGAAGCGCCGCCTTCTGGCCGCGCTCAAGGAGGAAGAGGCCAATCCCGGCGAGGTGGCGGGCAAGGCCTTTTACCGGGCAGTGTACGGCGAGCATCCCTACGCCCACGACGAGAAGGGCGATGCTGGCAGCATCGCGCTGATCGAGCGGAAGGATCTCGAGGCTTTCCACCGGCGTCATTACAGCGCTCCGAATGCCGTGATCGGCCTGATGGGCGACATCGATCGCGCCACTGCGGAAGCCATTGCCGAGCGTATCGCGCGCGGCCTGCCTGCAGGCGCCGCCTTGCCGCCCTTGCCTGCGCCAATTCCTGCGAAGCCGCAGGAACAGCGCATTGGCCATCCGTCGACGCAGAGCCATGTGCTGGTCGGCGCGCTCGGCATGGCGCGCGACGATCCCGACTTCTTCCCGCTGTTCGTCGGCAACTACGTGCTGGGCGGCGGCGGATTCGATTCGCGGCTGATGCGCGAGGTGCGCGACAAGCGTGGCTATGCCTACAGCACCTACAGCTATTTTTCGCCGATGACCCATGCCGGGCCATTCGTTCTCGGCC
>JBAPWR010000306.1:0-1672 GCA_049283775.1 Thiobacillus sp. | reverse complement strand
CCGCCGACCAGCGCCAGGACCGGCGCCGGCAGGGTGTGGTAGCTGGACGGCAGCCAGGCGAAAAGGGGGAATGCCCCCGCCTTGAGCAGGAAGGCCAGCACCAGCAGGCCAATATAGGCCGGCAGGGCCGCCGCGATCTCAGGCTCGGCGCTGGCGAGGCGCAGGGCGCCGAAGTTGAGATGGCCGGTGGTGCCGTAGATCATGCCGACGGCGCCGAGCATCAGCAGCGTGCCGAGCATGCTGACGGCGAAATACTTGAATGCCGCCTCGCCATGGCGGCGCTTGCCGCCCAGCACCAGCAGGCCGAGCACGCTGATCAGCATCAGCTCGAACCAGACGTAGAGGTTGAACAGGTCGGCGGCGAGGAAAACCGCGCCGGTCGCCGCCAGCAGCCCGTGCAGCAGCGGGTGCAGCCCGGCCCCCGCTTGCGCCGTCTCGCCCCAGCGCAGGGTGGCCAGCAGCACGCCTGCCCCGAGACTGGCGGCGACCAGCACCAGCGCGGCGCTCAGGGCATCGGCGGCAAATTCGATCGCGTAGGGCAGCGGCCAGTTGCCGAGCGCGACCGACTGACGGCCGCCCTGCACCACCTCGAGCAGCAGCAGGATGGCGCACGCCAGCAGCGCCGCGGCACCGAGCAGGCTCACGCTTCGCCGCAAGACAGGCTGGCGCGCCAGCAGCGCAGTGAGCAGGGCGGTCAGCAGGGGCACCAGCAGCGGGCTGAGAACCAGCATTATTCCTCCATCACCGGCGGCTTGAGCGGATCGCTCGCGACCGGCTCGGATGCCTGCAGCCGATCGCTGTCGTCGTGGCCGTCATCCCGCACCAGCCAGGCGCCGAGGACCAGGGCGAAGCACAGCAGGGCGAAACCGATGACGATCGCCGTCAGCACCAGCGCCTGCGGCAAGGGGTCGGCGGCAGCGGCCGCGAGCTGCCCCGCGCCGGCTTCGATCAGCGGCGGAACGAGCGAGCCGGGGCGGGCCGCCATGAAGACGATCAGGTTCGCCGCACTGCCGAGCACCGCCAGCCCGACGATCAGACGGAACAGGTCGCGCGACAGCGCGAGCATCACCCCGGCGCTTACCACCAGGCTGATGGCGAGCATCATGAGCAGGGTCACGGCGCCGCCTCCGCATCGTCGAGCAGGACGTAGACATAACCGGTCAGCGCCCCCCACACCGTGCAGAACACGCCGATGTCGAACAGCATCACCGTCGACACGCCGACCCCGCTCCACAGATGGGTGAGGAAAGGCAGGCCGGCGGCAGCGCCGAAAAGACCGGCGAGCAAGGCCAGCACGACACCACTCATCGCCAGCGGCAGCGGCGCCAGCGGCTGCAGGCGACGCGCGGCGCGGACGTCGAGGACGAGGGCGACCAGGCTGCTGCCCGCCACCGCCAGCAGCCCGCCGATGAAACCGCCGCCGGGCTCGTTATGCCCGCGCAGCAGGACCCACACCGCGGCCGCCAGCAGTATCCAGTAGAACGGACGCGCGGATTGCGTCAGCAGGGAGGAACGCGGCGTCATGCGGCGCGCCTCTTTTTCAGGCCGGCCAGCAGCGGCAAGGCCGCCAGCAGCGAGAAAGCCACCACCGCGATCTCGCCGAGGGTATCGAGGGCGCGGAAATCGACGATGATCACGTTGACCACGTTGCGGCCATGCGCCTCGGGCAGGC
>JBAPWR010000305.1:0-1599 GCA_049283775.1 Thiobacillus sp. | reverse complement strand
GCAGGTCGCTGGCTCGAATCAGCCAGGCGAACGACGAGCGCGCGCCGGTTCAAGGGCAAGGCCGCGCAGGCTGCGGCACCGCATAAGCACCGACGCGGAGTTGGGTGTCTCCCCCGGCGGAGGAGTTCGCGATTCAGAAGATATCTTCGGGCAGGTCGTTGTGCGAACCATCGCAGAACGGCTGATCCTTGGTGTGCTTGCAATTGCACAGCCACACCGTGGACTTTTCCTTGATGACGAAGGAAACCGGCTCCAGCCCGGTGCCCTCATGCGAGCCGTCGCAAAACGGCTGGGTCATGGAGCGGCCGCAGGAGCACCACCAGTATTCGCCCGGCTCGAGCTCGAGCTCGGCAGGGTTGCGGTCGTATACCACGGGGTCGGACATAAATTTCTCCTGGATGTTGTCGGGCTATCGAAGGAATCGGCGGTGAGGCTTATGCGAGCAGTTGTCCCAGCACGAACGGCAGGATTCCGCCCTTGTTGTAATACTCCACCTCGATCGGGGTATCGATGCGCAGCTTCAGCGCGACGCGCTCGGTGCTGCCATCGGCGCGGTGGATCACCAGCGTCACGTCCTGCTGCGGGGTGATGCCGGCTTCCACGCCTTCCAGGTCGAAGGTCTCGGAACCGTCGAGCTTGAGTGAGGCCGCGTCGACGCCTTCCTTGAACTGGCAGGGCAGCACGCCCATGCCGGCGAGGTTGGCGCGGTGGATGCGCTCGAAGCTCTTGGCGACGACCGCTTTCACGCCGAGCAGCGTGGTTCCTTTGGCGGCCCAGTCGCGCGAGGAGCCGGTGCCGTATTCCTCGCCGGCGAAGATCATCAGCGGCGTGCCTTGCTTCTGATAAGCCATCGCCGCGTCATAGATCGGCAACTGCTCGCCATCCTTCAGCGTGACGCCGCCCTCGCTGCCGGGGATCATCAGGTTCTTGATGCGCACGTTGGCGAAGGTGCCGCGCATCATCACTTCGTGGTTGCCGCGGCGTGCGCCGTAGCTGTTGAAGTCGGCCTTCTGCACACCGTGCTCGGTCAGATACAAACCGGCGGGCGAAGTCGGCTTGATGCCGCCGGCCGGGCTGATGTGGTCGGTGGTGACCGAGTCGCCGAAGATCGCCAGCGCGCGCGCGCCCTTGATGGCGACATTGGCGGCTTTTTCGCCGACGAAGAACGGCGGCTCCTGGATGTAGGTCGATTCGCTGTCCCATTCGTAGACCGCGCCCGAAGGTGCCGGCACGTCGTCCCACAGCGGGTTGTCGGCGCCGACGTCGGCGTAGCTCTTGTAGGCGCTGGCATCCATCGAATAGTGCAGCAACTCGGCGATTTCCTCGTTGCTCGGCCAGATGTCCTTCAGATACACCGGACCGTTCTTGCCGGCGCCGATCGGTTCACGCTCGACATTGAACGGCACGCGTCCAGCCAGCGCGAATGCCACCACCAGCGGCGGCGACATGAGGAAGTTGGCCTTGACGTTCTGATGCACCCGCGCCTCGAAGTTGCGGTTGCCGGACAGCACCGAGCAGGCGACCAGGTCGTTGTCCAGGATGGATTTCTCGATCGCTTCCGGCAGCGGGCCGGAGTTGCCGATGCAGGTGGTGCAGCCG
>JBAPWR010000304.1:0-3611 GCA_049283775.1 Thiobacillus sp. | reverse complement strand
CGCAGGGCCTGCGCACTGGTGACATCTGGACCGAAGGCACGCAGAAGGTGTCGTGCAGCGAGATGGGCGACGCAGTGGTGAAGGCTCTGACGAGCTAGGAATCAGGAACTAGGGTTTGGAAATTTTTGGGGTCAGGATTCAGGGATCAGGATTCAGGGGAGGGGCGGGTACCGTCCGCGCGTTGAAATTTGCGCGGCCTTTGGCCGCTCGTTCCCTGACCCCTGGATCCTGTCCCTAGCCCCTCACTCGGAGACACGAACATGATGAAAGTAGGGCTGATCGGCTGGCGCGGGATGGTGGGATCCGTGCTGATGGGGCGGATGAAGGACGAGCATGATTTCGACCACATCGAGCCGGTGTTTTTCACCACTTCGAACCCCGGCGGCAAGGGGCCAGATATTGGTCGTGACGTGCCGCCGCTGAAGGACGCCAACAGCATCGACGAGCTCAAGGCCTGCGACACCATCATCACCTGCCAGGGCGGCGACTACACCAAGGAGGTCTACCCGAAACTGCGCGCGGCCGGCTGGAACGGCTACTGGATCGACGCCGCCTCGACGCTGCGCATGAAGGACGAGGCCATCATCATTCTCGACCCGGTCAACGGCAAGGTGATTCGTGATGGCATCGCCAGTGGCGTCAAGACTTATGTCGGCGGCAACTGCACGGTATCGCTGATGCTGATGGCGATGGGCGGGCTGTTCGACGCCGGGCTGGTCGAATGGGTGTCGCCGATGACCTACCAGGCGGCTTCCGGCGCCGGTGCGCGCAACATGCGCGAATTGATTTCGCAGATGGGAGCGGTGCACACCGAGGTGAAGGCGCTGATCGACGATCCGGCCTCGGCCATCCTCGAAATCGACCGCAAGGTGGCCGAATTCATCCGCTCGGAGCGCTATCCGACCGACGCCTGGCCGGTGCCGCTGGCCGGCAACCTGATTCCGTGGATCGACGTCGCGCTTGAATCCGGGCAGTCCAAGGAGGAATGGAAGGCGCAGGTCGAGGCCAACAAGATCATGCGCCGCAGCGACAATCCGATTCCGATCGACGGCTTGTGCGTGCGGGTCGGTGCGATGCGCTGCCACTCGCAGGCGCTCACCATCAAGCTGACCAGGGACGTGCCGCTGGCCGACATCCACAGCCTGATCGCCGCCCACAACCAGTGGGTCAAGGTGGTGCCGAACGACCGCGAACTGACCATGCGCGAACTGACCCCGGCGGCGGTGACCGGTACGCTGACCGTGCCGATCGGGCGCATGCGCAAGCTCAACATGGGCCCCGAGTATCTGACTGCGTTCACGGTGGGCGACCAGTTGTTGTGGGGCGCGGCGGAACCGTTGCGGCGCATGCTGCGGATCCTGCTGGAAACGGCCTGATACAAGGATTTTTGCCGCGTAAACGTGTTCTGGTGCGATTTGTGCTCTAAAGATTGCCCCAGTCGGACCGTCAATAAAGGCGTCATGGATTGAATAGCCCCTTTGACTGGGGAAAACAGGGAGAAACGGGATGAGATTGAAGCGCTTTACTACCCAGTTGATCGCGGCGGGCCTGATAGCCCTGCCGCTTGCCGCGCACGCCGCGGGGCTGGGCAAGCTATCGGTGAACTCTGCGCTGGGCCAGCCGCTGTCCGCGGAAATCGAGCTGTTCGCAGCCGACCAGGCAGAACTCGAAAGCCTCGCTGCCAATCTGGCTTCAGATCAGGCCTTCCGTGATGCACGCGTCGAATTCGCCCCGGTCCTGTCGACCCTGCGCTTCGCGGTCGAGAAAAAGCCCGGCAACAAGGCGGTGCTGAAAGTGACCTCGACCCGCCCGGTCAACGATCCCTTCGTCGACTTCCTGGTCGAACTCAACTGGGCTTCCGGCCGTCTGGTGCGCGAATACACCATGCTGCTCGATCCGCCCGGCGTCGCCGTCCAGCAGAAAATCTCGCCGGTGGCTGTGGCCCCTGCGGTCACTGCGCCCCCGGCTGCAAAACCCGCTCCTGCACCCGCAACCGCAACCGCTCCTGCCGCTGTTGTCAAACCGGCTCCCGCCGCGGCCATGGCGCCGGTTCCCGACACGATCGAGGTCAAGCGCGGCGATACCCTCGGAGGGATCGCACGCCGTGTCCGCCCGGAAGGCGTCAGTCTCGAGCAGACCCTGGTCGGCCTGTTTCGCGAGAACACTCGCGCCTTCGACGGCAACATGAACCGCTTGCGTGCGGGTGCGAAACTGAACATTCCGGACGCGGTAAAGCTCGCGGCGATCACCCCGCAGGAAGCCGGTCGCGAAGTCCGGTTGCAGGCTGCCGACTGGCGCGCCTACCGCCAGAAACTCGCAGAAGCCGTCGCCCAGGCCGCCGAGCCGAGCGAGCAGGCCAAGCCCGGCCAGGCAGCCAGCGGACAGATCACCGCCAAGGTGGACGATGCTGCCAAGCCTTCTGCCGATGACAAGCAGGATGTGCTGAAGCTGTCCAGGGTCGCGCCGCCCGCAGACGGTGCGGCCAAGGAGGCTGCCGCCCTGCAGGAAAAACTCCGTGCCCAGGAGGAAGACGCCCTGGCGCGTGAGCGTGCGCTCGAGGAGTCGAGCGAACGCGTGGCCATGCTCGAAAAGCAGGTCCAGGACATGCAGGAACTGGTCAGAATGAAGGAAGAGGCGCTTAACGGTGCGGCCGAAGCGCCCCCACCCGCGCCCTCGGTCGCGCCGAAGGTGCAGGCACCCGCGCCCGAGCCGGCGCAGAACTGGTATGACCCGCTGCTCGCGAACCCGCTCTACTGGGCAGGTGGCGCAGCCATCGTCGGCCTTGGCGGGCTGCTGTGGTGGATGATGGCGGGCGGAGCGCGCCGTCGCAAATCGCCGGTGACGCTGGATGACAGCATCATGAGCGGCGGCGACGTACGCCCCAACACGGTGGTCGGTGCCGCCTCGGGCGGGTCCGTGAACACCGGCGACACCTCCTTCCTCACCGATTTCAGCCAGGCGGGCCTGGGGACGATCGACACCCACGATGTCGACCCGATCGCTGAAGCCGAGGTCTATATGGCCTACGGGCGCGATGCGCAGGCCGAGGAAATCCTCAAGGAGGCGATCCTCAAGACGCCAGACCGTCACGAAATCCGCGTCAAGCTGCTCGAAATCTATGCGGCGCGCCGTAATACCGCCGCCTTCGAGGCGGCTGCTGGCGAATTCTTTGCAGCGCTGGGCGGCAAGCCGAGCCCGCTGTGGGATCGCGTGTGCGACATGGGGCGCAGCATCGACCCGACCAATCCGCTGTACGGCGGTGCACAGTCGAACGCTTCATCGGCGCCGGCGGCGACCACCGTGGCAGCGACTACAGCCATTGCCGGTGGCGCCATGGCCCTGGATAGCTTCAACGAAGAACCCGAGCCGGTGATCGGCGACATGCCCGAGGCCCAGCCTGTTCCCGAGTCGGAGATGGCGGCCGACAATGCCCCGATGAATTTCGAGAACGCCGGCAACATCCTCGAGTTCGACCATGGCAGCGAAGGCCAATCGGCGCCGCAGGCCGAGGCAGGGGGCGCCGCCCACGACGCGCAGGATCTCGAATTCGACTTATCGGGTATGGGCGAGGGCGAGTCGCAGGATGAACTGAAGCTCGACCTCGGCATGGA
>JBAPWR010000303.1:0-5480 GCA_049283775.1 Thiobacillus sp. | reverse complement strand
GCCTCGACGTCCTTCAGCAGGCCTTCCAGGCCCTTCGCCTTGAGCGCCGAAATGTAATGGAAGCGGGCGAAATCGAGGAAAGCCAGCTTGCGGCCGATGTCGCGCTTGACGTTGTCGCGCTGCTCCTGGTCGAGACCGTCCCACTTGTTGACCGCCACCACCAGCGCACGCCCGGTTTCCAGCACGAAGCCGGCCAGGTGGGCATCCTGTTCCGAGATGTTCTCGCGCGCGTCGAGCACGATGACGACGACGTTGGCATCCTCGATCGCCTGCAGGGTCTTGATCACGGAAAACTTTTCCACTGTCTCGAACACTTTGCCGCGGCGGCGCACGCCGGCAGTGTCGATCAGCGTGTAGGCCTTGCCGTCGCGCTCGAAATCGACGTAGATCGAGTCGCGCGTGGTTCCCGGCTGGTCGAACGCGATCACCCGTTCCTCGCCGATCAGCGCGTTCACCAGGGTCGACTTGCCGACATTGGGACGGCCGACGATGGCGATCTTTGGCGTGCCGAAGTCATCTTTGACTTCTTCTTCGTGCGGGAATGGCGCCAATGCCTCGTTCACCAGATCGGCGATGCCGTCGCCGTGTGCACCCGAGATCGCCAGCGGCTCGCCCAGTCCGAGTTCGTGGAACTCAGCCGTGACTACGGCGCGGTTCATCCCCTCGGTCTTGTTGACCGCGAGAAAAACCGGACAGTGCGCCCGGCGCAGGCGATCGGCGATGACCTTGTCCTGCGGCGTCAGGCCGCCGCGGCCGTCGACCAGAAAAATCACCGCGTCTGCTTCGTCGATGGCCTGCAGCGTCTGCCGCGCCATCTCGGCCATGATGCCGTCCTTGGCCACCGGCTCGAGGCCGCCGGTATCGACCACCAGATAGGGCTTGTCGCCGATGCGGCCGCGGCCGTAATGACGGTCGCGTGTCAGTCCCGGCAGGTCGTGCACCAGCGCGTCGCGGGTGCCGGTGAGGCGGTTGAAAAGCGTGGACTTGCCGACGTTGGGCCGGCCGACCAGAACCAGGGTGGGAAGCATGGGTTATCCAGTTACATCAGCCGCGAAACATGCCGGGGCGGCCGAAAAAAGAAGGGGACAGAACGCCATGCAGAAGGCATTCCGGCCCTCGATCTACGCGATATCGATTCATTGCAGCTTGAACGCCACCACGCTGCCACGGCTGGTTTGCACCACGATGCCCGGGCCGATATCGACCGGTGCAGCCAGTACCGCACCGTCAACCTTGGTGCGCGCAGCGAAACTGCCGTCCTCGGCCGACAGCAAATGCACGTAACCTTCAGCGTCGCCGACCACCACCAGGTCGCCGAGCGAGAGCGGAGCGGAAAGCTTGCGGCGTGCGAGCTTGTCCTGGCGCCATACGCCGCGACCGGAGTCCTTGGCGTAGGCGATGATGGCGTCCTTGTCGTCAGTAACGTAGATGTGGCGCAGATCCATCGCCAGGCCACTACTGCTGGAGATGTCGCGGCCCCACAACGGTGAGCCGTTGCGCAGGTCGAAGCAGGCTACGCGTCCCTGGTAGGCGACGGCGCAGACCTGGCGCCCGTCCACCACCGGATTGCCCATGACGTCGGCGACCCGCTCCAGTTCCGTCGCGCCGCGCGGCAGAGCCACGGTGGCTTCCCATAATTGCGCGCCATTGCTGGCATTGAGCGCCACCAGCTTGCCGCCGGGGAAACCAATGTAGACCACGCCATCGCGCGCGACCATGCCGCCCGATCCGCGCATGCTGAGGGCTGGCAGGCTACGACTGTAGAGCCATTTGCGACTGCCGTCGGCCAGCGCCAGCCCCTGAACCCGACCGTCGCCGGTGCGCGCCACCACGTTTCCCGATGCGACCAGCAGTCCACTGGCCACTTCGCTCGACAGCACGCTCTTCCAGCGCAGCTCGCCGGTGTTGGCGTCGAGGACGCTGACCTCGCCCTTGGTGCCTCCGACCACGGCGACGCCCTCGCCGACCCCGACACCGGCCGACAGGTTCTCCGGCGCATCGATCCGCCAGCGGCTGCGGCCGTTGTTGAGATCGAGCCTCGCCACGGTCGAACCGCCGGCGACGAACAGATCATCATCCGCGATCTGCAAATCGAAGCGCTGTCCCTTGCTCTCGCCAACTTCGGCCTTCCAGGCCTCGGACAGGCTGACCAGCGGTGTGAAGTCAACCAGTTCGGCCGGCTTGGCCGCTTCGCTCGCCGGACCGGAACCGAACCAGTTGCTGACCGTGCTGCAGCCGGACAAAGCCATCATCAGGCCCAAGCCAAGCGTCAGGACGGATCGCCGCATCTTCATTGCGCGCCCCCGAGGGAATCGAGTTTGAGCTCGACGATGTTGCGGTAGGGATTGTCCTCCTGCATCCTGGTGAAGGCGGCCTGATAGGCTGCGCGCGCCTCGGCCTGTTTGCCCTGCGCCAGCAGCACGTCACCCTTGAGATCGTCGAAGCGGGGTGCAAAGGCATCGCTGCGCGGGCTGTCCAGCTGCTTCAAGGCGGCGTCGTACTGTTTTTCATCGAGCAGCACACCGGCCAGACGCAATCGAGCAAGGTCGCGCAGCGCCGTCTCCTTGCTGTTGGCGATGACCCATTCGAGTTGCGACTGCGCGCTTTTCAGTTCCTTGCTGTCGACGTTGAGCTTGGCCAGCAACAGCGCCGCGCGCGGCGCATAGGCCGTCTTCTTGTACTGGTCGATCAGCAGCGAGCCCGACTCCAGGGCAGTCTTGGCGTCACCTGCCGATAGCGACTGGGTGAGCTTTTCGTACACGGCCGCCGCTTCCAGGCTTTGGTTGATGGTGTGGTTCTGCCACCAGCGCCAGCCCGCGGTCGCAGCGACGATGATCGCCAGCGCGGTCAGCACCAGGGTGCCCCAGCGTTTCCACCACGCCTTCAGCTCGTCCAGCCGTTCCTGTTCATCCAGATCGTAAGTCGCCATGTTTTTTCAAGCCTTTTTCAAAAAATCGGTTGCCTGCGCGAGGGTCACGCGTACCTGTTCGGCCGCCTCGCGCAGGGGTTTGAGGGTCAGTTCCTGTACCGCTGCCTCGTCGTCGCCGAGGATCACCGCAAAGCGGGCGCGACTGGCGTCGGCCTTCTTCATCTGCGACTTGAAGCTGCCGCCGCCGCAGTGCATCAGCGCCGCCAGTCCGACCGCGCGCAAGGCGCCCGCCACCTGCCAGGCCCAGGCGGAAGCGGCTGCGCCGGCGTGGACGATGTAGACGTCGGGGACCGCGACGGCGATCGGCCTGCCGCCGGCTTCGATCAGCGCCAGCAGGCGCTCGATGCCCATGGCGAACCCGGCTGCCGGCGCCGGCTTGCCGCCGAGCTGTTCGATCAGGCCGTCGTAACGGCCGCCGGCGCAGACCGTGCCCTGGGCGCCGAGCTGGTCGGTCACCCACTCGAACACGGTGCGATTGTAGTAATCGAGACCGCGCACCAGGCGCGGATTGATCTCGAAATCGATACCGCTGCCACGCAGCAGGGCCTGCAGCGATTCGAAGTGCGCGATCGCCTCATCCTCGAGCTCGTCCATCAATTTCGGTGCAGCCTCGATCAGTTCCTGCATCGCCGGATTCTTGCTGTCGAGAATGCGCAGCGGATTGCTGTGCAGGCGTCGCCTGGCATCCTCGTCGAGCACATCGAGATGCGCTTCGAAATGGGCGACCAGTCTGGCGCGATGGCGATGGCGCGACTCGATGTCGCCCAGCGTATTGAGCTGCAGGGTGGGGGCAATGCCGAGACTGCGCCACAGGTCGGCGCACATGATGATGAGTTCGGCATCCACATCGGGGCCGGCGAAACCGAGCGCCTCGACCCCGACCTGATGAAACTGCCGATAACGTCCTTTTTGCGGGCGCTCGTGGCGGAACATCGGTCCGGCGTACCATAACCGCTTGCCGCCGTCGTACAGCAGATTGTGCTGGATCACCGCGCGCACGCTCGAGGCCGTGCCTTCCGGACGCAACGCCAGCGATTCGCCGTTGAGTTCGTCGACGAAGGTATACATCTCCTTCTCGACGATGTCGGTGACCTCGCCGATGGCGCGCTTGAACAGCCCGGTCTGCTCGAGGATCGGGGTACGGATCTCGCGGTAGCCGTAGCGCCGCAGCCAGTCGCGCACGATCGCCTCGAAGCCCTGCCAGGTGTCGCTCTGGTCGGGCAGGCAGTCGTTCATGCCGCGCACGGATTGAATTAAATTACTCATAAATTTCGAAGAGCTTCTTAACCGCCAAGGACGCTAAGGAACACCAAGGATTCCTTGCAGGGTTAGCTTCGCGACCCGTCGCGTCCTTCGCGGTTGAACAATGTTTTTAATTGACCCCGTAGCGACGCTGCACGTAGTCCTCGACGATGGCCTGGAATTCCTCGGCGATGCGCTCGCCCTTGAGGGTTACGGTCTTCTCGCCATCGACATAGACCGGTGCGACCGGCACTTCGCCGGTGCCGGGCAGGGAGATGCCGATGTTGGCGTGCTTGGATTCGCCGGGGCCGTTGACCACGCAGCCCATCACCGCCACCTGCATCGATTCGACGCCGGGATACCGGCTGCGCCACACCGGCATCTGCGTGCGCAGATAGGTTTCGATGTCCTGCGCCAGTTCCTGGAACACGGTCGAGGTGGTGCGGCCGCAGCCCGGGCAGGCGGTAACCTGCGGGGTGAAGGCGCGCAGGCCCAGTGCCTGGAGGATTTCCTGGGCGACGCGAACTTCCTGGGCGCGATCGCCGCCGGGCTCGGGGGTCAGCGAAACGCGGATGGTGTCGCCGATGCCTTCCTGCAGCAGCACTGCCAGCGCGGCAGTCGAAGCGACGATGCCCTTGCTGCCCATGCCGGCCTCGGTCAGCCCTAGATGCAGCGGGTAGTCGCACTGCGCGGCAAGATCACGATACACCGCGATCAGATCCTGTACCCGGCTCATCTTGCAGGAGAGGATGATCCTGTCGCCGCCGAGGCCGAGTTCCTCGGCTTTCTTCGCCGACTCCAGGGCGGAGGCGACCATCGCCCGTCGCATCACCACCTCGGCATCTTCCGGCTGCGCCCGATGCGCATTGTCGTCCATCATGCGTGCCGCCAGCACCTGGTCGAGGCTGCCCCAGTTGACACCGATGCGCACCGGCTTGTCGTAACGGCAAGCCACCTCGATCAGCGTGGCGAACTGCTCGTCACGCTTGTTGCCGCGCCCGAGATTGCCGGGGTTGATGCGGTACTTCGCAAGCGCCTGGGCGCACTCCGGCACCTGGGTCAGCAGCTTGTGGCCGTTGTAGTGGAAGTCACCCACCAGCGGAACCCGGCATCCCAGCACGTCGAGGCGCTCACGGATCAGGGGTACCGCAGCTGCGGCTTCCAGGGTATTGACGGTCACGCGCACCACTTCCGAGCCGGCGTCGGCGAGCTGCTGGACCTGGCGCACGGTGGCGCTGACGTCGACGGTATCGGTATTGGTCATCGACTGCACCACTACCGGTGCATCGCTGCCGACGAGTACATTGCC
>JBAPWR010000302.1:0-4011 GCA_049283775.1 Thiobacillus sp. | reverse complement strand
GGACCCAGAGCGGAACGGTGTGGCGGGTTCACGGCAACCTCGAATGGCGCGCGCATGAGCGCGTGCTCCTGCATGGCGGTGCCCTGCTGGAAAACCATTACTTCACCGGCATGGATATATCGCCCCGTCTGGCCGTCAATTTCACCCTAACCCCGGGCCACGTCGTGCGGATGGGAATTTCGCGTGCCTACCGTTCTCCGACCTTTTTTGAAGAGGACGGCTTCAAGAAGCTGGTCAACCAGGATGGTTCTAAATATGCCGTCGACACCATTTCATCCAGTGGCCTCGACCCCGAACGCATCCTGTCGCGTGAGATCGGTTATGTTGGACAGTGGCCCAGGGCACGATTGGAGATGGATGTGCGACTGTTCGATGACGACATCGACGATTTCCTTGGCGATTCTTGCGCTAATTTCGACCCTAATGATGTATCGACAAAGGAATGTCAATATGACAACCGCGGCAACGTCCATTCGCGTGGAGGCGAACTCCAGTTACGCTGGCGGCCCGTGCCGATGTTCGACGTGAGCGCGCACTACGCTCACGTGCTTCTGTCAGACGACTTCATGGATATCAACGTGGGCGAGGACATTCCCGAGAGCGCGCCGCGCAACAGCTGGGGGCTACTCGCCCGGTTCCTGCCAGGCGGCGGCTGGGAGGGCAGCCTTTTCGTCCAGAAGGCCGATGACATCAAGTGGCTGGAAGACGGCGACTTCACCGAGGGCTTCACCCGCGTCGACGTTCGCGTGGCGCGGCGCTGGAATTGGCAGGGGAACGGACTCGAGGCCGCGCTGGTGGGGCAGAACCTGGGTGACGATTACACCGAGTTCCGCCAGTCCAATATCTTCAGTCGACGGGTCTACGGCAGCTTCAGCGTCGCCTGGTAGCCAGCCAGGCTCTTGAAACGCGGCGGGATGCACGCCATATAACTTGGTAACGCCTGCTCTTCAGGTACTGCCCGCCTTGAGGGTATAATCCCGCAACTTCTTGATTTATCGGAGCGAATCATGCCGATCTATGCCTACAAATGTAATGCCTGCGGCTTTGCCCAGGATGAAATGCAGAAAGTTTCCGACGCACCGCTGACGACCTGTCCTTCGTGCGGCAAGGCCGAATACGCCAAGCAGATCACCGCCGCGGGTTTTGCCCTCAAGGGTACCGGTTGGTATGCGACCGACTTCAAGGGCGGCAGCGGCAAGCCGGCCGAGACCAAGTCCGAGGCGCCTTCACCCGCCTGCGGCACGGGTGCCTGCCCGGCGTGTAACTGACAGGTCGGGAGCCAAACCGGAAGCGGGCGGTGCAAGCCGCCCGCTTCTTCGTTTCTGAACAAACTGCACCGATGAAGCGTTATTTCATTACCGGTCTGCTGATCTGGGTACCGTTGGGCATTACCCTGTGGGTGCTCGACCTGCTGATCGGCACCATGGACCAGAGCCTGACGGTATTGCCCGCCCAGTGGCAGCCCGAAGCCTGGCTGGGGATGCGCATTCCGGGTCTGGGGGTGATTCTGACCCTGCTGGTGATCGTGCTCACCGGGGTGTTCGGCGCCAACTTCTTCGGCCAGAAAATCATCGATTTCTGGGAGCGGCAGCTGATCCGGATTCCGATCGTCAAGACCATCTACGGCAGCGTCAAGCAGGTCTCCGATACCCTCCTGGCAGGCAATGGCCACGCCTTCAGAAAAGTGTTGCTGGTGCATTATCCCCATCCGCAGGCGTGGTCGCTGGCGTTCCAGACCAACGTTCCGCACGAGGTGAGGCAGGCACTGCCCGAGGAGCACGTCGCGGTGTTCATCCCGACCACGCCGAGCCCGGTCAACGGATTTTATTTTTATGTGAAAAAGAGCGAGGTCGTCGAACTCGACATGTCGGTCGACCGCGCCCTGAAATACATCGTCTCGATGGGCGTCGCTTCGAGCGAAGCGCGCCCGGTCATCCAATAGGCCAGGCATTCAATTAGGAAACAACGCATGCGAACTCATTACTGCGGCGGCGTCAGCGCTACCGACATTGGCAACAGCGTCACCCTGTGCGGCTGGGCGCACCGCCGGCGCGATCATGGCGGCGTCATCTTCATCGACCTGCGTGACCGCGAGGGCACGGTGCAGGTAGTGATCGACCCGGACACCCCCGAGGCATTCGCGGTGGCTGAGGAGGTGCGTTCCGAGTTCGTCCTCAAGGTCGTTGGCAAGGTGCGGCCGCGTCCCGCCGGCACCGAAAACCCCAACCTGCCGACCGGCATGGTCGAGGTGTTGACGCATACGCTGGAAATCCTCAATCCGTCGCTGACGCCGCCGTTCCAGCTCGACGACGAGGCGGTCAACGAGAACATCCGCCTGCAGTACCGCTACCTCGACCTGCGCCGCGAGCCGATGCAGAAGAACATGCGTCTGCGTTACCGCGTCTCCAAGCTGATGCGCGACTACCTCGACGGCCGGGGCTTCATCGAGGTCGAGACGCCGATGCTGACGCGCTCCACGCCCGAAGGCGCGCGCGACTACCTGGTGCCTTCGCGAGTGCACGATGGCATGTTCTACGCCTTGCCGCAAAGTCCGCAGCTGTTCAAGCAACTGCTGATGGTGGCGGGCTACGACCGCTACTTCCAGATCACCAAGTGCTTCCGCGACGAGGACCTGCGCGCCGACCGCCAGCCCGAATTCACCCAGGTCGACCTCGAGACCTCCTTCCTCGGCGAAGAGGAGATCATGGCCCTGGTCGAAGGCATGATCCGCGACATGATGAAGCGCGCCCAGGACATCGACCTGCCCGCCGCCTTCCCGCGCATCAGCTACGCCGACGCGATGGCGAAGTACGGTTCCGACAAGCCCGACATGCGCGTGACGCTGGAGATCACCGAACTGACCGATGTCATGAAGGACGTCGACTTCAAGGTGTTCTCCGCACCCGCCAATGCCGCCAATGGCCGCGTCGCCGCGCTGCGCGTGCCGCGTGGCAGCGAATTTTCGCGTGGCGAGATCGACGCCTATACCGAATTCGTCAAGATCTACGGTGCCAAGGGCCTGGCGTGGATCAAGGTCAACGACAAGTCCAAGGGTCGCGACGGCCTGCAAAGTCCGATCGTCAAGAACCTGCATGACGCGGCTCTGGCCGCCGTGCTGGAGCGCAGCGGCGCCGAGGACGGCGACCTGATTTTCTTCGGTGCCGACAAGGCCAAGATCGTCAACGATGCGCTCGGCGCGCTGCGCGCCAAGGTCGGCCACGAGAAGGGCTACCTCGATGGCCGCGCCTGGGCGCCGCTGTGGGTGGTCGACTTCCCGATGTTCGAATACAACGAGGACGAGAACCGCTGGGATGCCCTGCACCACCCGTTCACTGCGCCCAAGGACGGCCACGAGGACTGGCTCGCGACCGATCCCGGCCGCTGCCTGTCCAAGGCCTACGACATGGTACTGAACGGCTGGGAAGTCGGCGGAGGCTCGGTGCGTATTCACCGCGAGGCGGTGCAGGAAAAGGTCTTCGCCGCCCTCAACATCGGCGAGGAAGAGCGCCGCGAAAAATTCGGCTTCCTGCTCGAGGCCCTGCAATATGGTGCGCCTCCGCACGGCGGGTTGGCGTTCGGCCTCGACCGTCTGGTGACGCTGATGACCGGCGCCGAGTCGATCCGCGACGTCATCGCCTTCCCCAAGACCCAGCGCGCTTCCTGCCTGATGACCAACGCCCCCAACGTCGTCGACGAGAAGCAGTTGCGCGAGCTGCATATCCGCCTGCGCAACGTCACCGCGGTGGACAAGACGGCTTGAGTTCGTTTCATCCACGAAGGACGCGAAGGAACGCGAAGAAAAGCAAAGGCAAGATTGATCCGCGAATCAACGCCAATAAACAACCTGGTTTGATTCGCGGCTATTCACGTCCTTCGCGGACAAGGATTTTTTGTGAGCTTTGTTGACAACCTGAACGCCTTGCCCGAGTTCACCGGGAGCAGACTGGTGCTGAGCGACGCGGCAGGCGTCGAGGTGGCGACGATCGCCAATGCGCCCGGCACGGCCGGTTC
>JBAPWR010000301.1:0-3453 GCA_049283775.1 Thiobacillus sp. | reverse complement strand
CGGGCGATCTGCTCGACCGCATAGAGGGCGATTTCACGATGGCCGCGCTGTGTCAGATCGAGGCTGCCCGAATCGAGCAGGCGCGCCGCCTCCTTCTGGGCGCGGTCGATCAGCGCAAGGGCTGGGCGCTGATTCTGCGGCAAGGAAGCGACCAGAGCCTTGGCCACCCCCGGATTGCCCGCCTCCAGCGCCATCCGGAAACGCCGCCACACATCCTCGTTATTGATCAGCCCGGCACTGATCAAATCGGCGAACAAGGGATCACAGGCGGAAGGCTGGTCACGGCCGCTGAACCAGAGTCCGACGGCTTCACGCAGGCGCGACCGGTTGCCCAGGGCGAACTCGGCACGATAGGCGAAACATTGATGCGCCGGATCGGGTCTCGACAGACGCGGATATTCAGCCAGGTAGGCCGGCCACGCGGAGCGTGAGCCGAGCGTCTTGAGCCATTCGCCGCGAAGGGTTTCGGCAAGGCGGCTGCCAGGGTTGGCCGCGAGATAATCAGCGATGCGGTCATCACCCGCACGCGGCAAGTCCAGCATCAACTGCCAGTATTCGACATACGGTCTCAGAACGTGGTCGGAAGGAACGGCACGCGCAGCCTTGTCGAAATTTGCGGCCTTGCGTGCGGCAAAAGCCTGTTGCGCCTGTTGAACGGCTGTGTCACCAGGCGCCGCTGCAGCCTGGGTGCCCGACAAAAAACCAATCAATGCAAACAAGACAATCCGAATCATGGCGGCGAGGGTAACATGCGTGCAGCCCGCCTTGAACACGAAAATTCATGGCTGCGACGAGGTTCCAATTCGTCATTGCCGCCCAAGACTTGGATGCCAGGAAATATGCCCGCACCCGCTGAAACTGCCGATCTGCAGAGCTTGTTGCAGCTGTTCCCCTCGCTGCAGGGACTCGATAGCGGCTTGCAGGATAGTCTGACCCGCAGCCTGCAATGGCTGCGTGCACCTCGCGCCAGTGCGCTCTTCTCCGTGGGCGATCCTTGCCATGCCTTCCCCCTGTTGCTGGCTGGAGAAATCCAGGTCGTCCGCAGTACGCCGGACGGTCACGAAATCGAGTTGTACCGAATCCAGCCGGGGGAATCCTGCATCGTCAGCACCAGCTGTCTGCTGGGTGAAACGCCTTATCCCGCTCGCGGCTTGGCCTTATCCGCGGTCGAGCTTGCCGCGATGCCCTATCCACTGTTCGACAAGCTGATTGCCGGCCATATGCCGTTTCGCCGCTATGTGTTCGGACTGTTCGCCGAACGACTCGCGCTGATGATGCTGCGCGTCGAGGAGCTTGCCTTCCGTTCGCTGGCTCGGCGGATTGCCGCGCTGCTGCTGGCGTCGAGCGAGGCTTGCCTGGAAATCACCCATGAAAGGCTGGCGGCGCAGATCGGAGCGAGCCGCGAGGCGGTTAGCCGGGCCCTGAAGAAGCTCGAGGACACAGGCTGCATCAGTCTGGGGCGAGGACGTATCACGATAGCGGACCGCCCCAGACTGGAGGCCGAAGCCTGAGACGTTTGGTGACGACAGTCACAGACGCGCAAAGCGCCAGCGACTATAGTGTTCTCATCCTGACGCCGAATTTTCGATGAATTCGGATCAGGCTTTCTTCAATCTTTCAGGAGCACACCATGTCAGCCAATGTTGGAAGCATCGATCGCATCATCCGTATTCTTGCCGGGCTCGCCCTCATCGCCTGGGTGGCGTTGTTCAATGGTCCCGTGTGGGCATGGATCGGTGTGTTGCCGCTGGCCACTGGCCTGTTCAAGTTCTGCCCGGCCTACGGCCTGCTCGGCATCAACACCTGCGGCGTCAAAAAATAAGGCTCAGGCGAGAAACAGCTTGTAGGCCGGATTGCGGGACTCATCCCAGTAGCGGTAACCCAGCCCGTCCAGAAACTTCTGGAAGCTGGGTTTTTCTTTTTCCGGCACCTGGATGCCGACCAGCACGCGGCCATAGTCCGCGCCATGGTTGCGGTAATGGAACAGGCTGATGTTCCAGCCGCGGCTCATGCTCTCGAGAAAGCGCATCAGGGCGCCGGGGCGCTCGGGGAACTCGAAGCGGTAGAGCACTTCGTTGACCGCTTCCGGTGCGCGCCCGCCGACCAGGTGGCGGACATGTAGCTTGGCCATTTCGTTGTTGGTCAGGTCGATCGCATTGAGGCCGTGGCGCTGCAGCAACTCGACCACGCGGGTGCTCTCCCCTTCCCCCGGCACCGACAGGCCGACAAAGACGTGGGCAATCTTCGGATCGGAAAAGCGGTAGTTGAACTCGGTGATGTTGCGCGTGCCGAGCAGCGCGCAGAAGTTCTTGAAGCTGCCCGGCGTCTCGGGAATCGTCACCGCCAGCACCGCCTCGCGCTTCTCGCCAAGTTCGGCGCGCTCGGCGATATGGCGCAGCCGGTCGAAGTTCATGTTGGCGCCGGAAGCGATCGCCACCAGGGTCTTGCCCTTGAGCTTGTCACCGGCGATCGCGGCCTTGAGACCGGCGATCGACAGCGCGCCGGCCGGCTCGAGGATCGAACGGGTGTCCTCGAACACGTCCTTGATGGCGGCGCAGATGGCATCGTTGTTGACGCGAATGACTTCATCGACGTACAGCTTGGACAAGCGGAAGGTTTCCTTGCCGACCGTTTTGACCGCCACGCCGTCGGCGAAGATGCCCACCCGCGGCAGGGTGATGCGCTTGCCCTTGCACAACGAACGCGCCATGGCGTCGGCATCCTCGGGCTCCACCCCGATTACCTTGATATTGGGGCGCAGGCGCTTGATGTAGACCGCCATGCCGGCGATCAGCCCGCCTCCGCCCACTGGAACATAGACCGAGTGGATCGGCCCGGGATGCTGGCGCAGCAGTTCCATCGCCACCGTGCCCTGCCCGGCGATCACGTCGGGATCGTCGTAGGGATGAACGAAGGTGGCATGCTCGGATTTGGCCAGTTCGATCGCATGGGCGTAGGCATCGTCGTAGGAATCGCCGTGCAGGATCACCCTGGCGCCGCGTGCAGCAACGGCATCGACCTTGATTTTCGGCGTGGTGGCCGGCATGACGATGGTGGCGCGCGCATTCAGGGTCTGTGCAGCTAGCGCCACGCCCTGCGCATGGTTGCCCGCCGACGCCGCCACCACCCCGCGCGCCAACTGGGCTGCGCTCAAACCCGACATCTTGTTGTAGGCACCGCGGCACTTGAACGAGAACACCGGCTGCAGGTCCTCGCGCTTGAGCAGGATCTGGTTGTTGAGACGGCGCGAAAGGTTGTTCGCCACCTCCAGCGGTGACTCCACCGCGACGTCGTAGACGCGCGAAGTGAGGATGCGTTCGAGATAATTTTCAGGGTGGCTCATACGGACAGGCCGGCGTGCTGGGACAAGTTTGAAAAATAAGGACTTTGACGCTATCTTAGCCGGCCACATTCAAATCGACGAAAAAATGATGAATCAGGACGAAATGAAGC
>JBAPWR010000300.1:0-2552 GCA_049283775.1 Thiobacillus sp. | reverse complement strand
GGTGAGAACCTTGCCGGAAGCGGGCTGCACGGTGTTGTAGGCACGCGCCAGGCGGGTGATGGAGTCGAGCAGGATCACCACGTCCTTCTTGTGCTCGACCAGGCGCTTGGCGCGCTCTATCACCATTTCGGCGACCTGCACGTGGCGGCTGGCGGGCTCGTCGAAGGTCGATGCGACGACCTCGCCGCGCACGGTGCGGCTCATCTCGGTGACTTCTTCGGGACGTTCGTCGATCAGCAGCACGAACAGCACGACGTCGGGATGGTTGGAGGTGATGGCGTGCGCGATGTGCTGCAGCATCACGGTCTTGCCGGTTTTCGGCGGCGCCACCAGCAGGCCACGCTGGCCCTTGCCGATCGGGGCGACGATGTCGATCACGCGGCTGGTGATGTTTTCCTCGGCCTTGATCTCGCGTTCCAGCTTGAGCGGCTTGTCCGGGTGCAACGGCGTCAGGTTCTCGAACAGGATCTTGTTCTTGCTCGCCTCGGGCGGCTCGCTGTTGATCTTGTCGAGCTTGGTCATCGCCGAATAACGCTCGCCATCCTTCGGCGTGCGGATCTCGCCCTCGATCTTGTCGCCGGTATGCAGGTTGAAACGGCGGATCTGCGACGGCGACACATAGATGTCGTCGGTATTGGCGAGATAAGAGGTTTCCGGCGACCTCAGGAACCCGAACCCGTCCGGCAGCACTTCCAGCACGCCATCGCCGTAGATGCTCTCGCCGCGCTTGGCCAGCGTCTTGAGAATGGCGAAGATCAGTTCCTGTTTACGGAAACGGTTGGCGTTGTCGATGCCGTTGGTGGCAGCGATTTCCAGAAGTTCGGTGATGGGTTTTAGCTTGAGTTCGGAGAGATGCATGGGGAGACCTGGCAGAGCCCGCTTGACAAGGGCCGGAAGTGGGGGGGAAATTGCGCCGGGCGGGGCCGCTTAGGGACAGGCGGTGCGGCAGAAAACGCCCGGCAAAGAATGAAGCGGAATTAGATGTTGGTATCGACGAATGCGGTGAGCTGCGATTTTGACAGGGCACCAACCTTGGTCGCCTCGACGTTGCCGTTCTTGAAGATCATCAGGGTGGGAATGCCGCGGATACCGTACTTGGGCGGAGTGCCCTGGTTCTCGTCGATATTGAGCTTGCACACCTTGAGCTTGCCCGCGTATTCCTTGGCAACCTCATCGAGAATCGGCGAAATCATCTTGCAGGGTCCGCACCAGTCCGCCCAGTAATCGACCAGCACGGGAACCCCGGCCTGCAGGACTTCCTGCTCGAAGGAATCGTCGGAAATGTAATGAACATGCTCGCTCATCAGTGGGGCTCCTAGTTGAATTATGCGAATGGCCGGAATCGGCCCAGAGGGTTCAGGGTAGACGGTAAAACTGGAAAATTCGCTGTTGTGCCGATATGCTACATCAAAACTACCGCCCACAAGCAAGTCGGGCATTTCTCAATTTTTAGGGACAAAACCGAATGACTTACGTCGTCACCGATTCCTGCGTCTTGTGCAAATACACCGATTGCGTCGATGTCTGCCCGGTGGACTGCTTCCACGAAGGCCCGAATTTTCTCGTCATCGACCCCGAGGAATGCATCGATTGCACCCTCTGCGTAGCCGAGTGTCCGGTCGAGGCGATCTACGCCGAGGATGACGTGCCAGACGACCAACGCCCCTATATCGCGATCAACGCAGAACTGGCCAAAACCTGGAAAGTCATCATCGAGCGCAAGGATCCCCTGCCTGAAGCTGACAAGTGGGCCGGGGTCAAGAACAAGCTGCAATACCTGGAGCGCTGACCCGCTTGAACACCCCTGGTGACGGGACGCTGCCGCATACCGTCGCCCATCACCTGCTCGACCAGCACACCGACCGCCTGCCCGATCTGTCCGGGCTTATCGTCCTGGTTCCCAATCACCGCGCCGGACAGGATTTTGCCCGCGCGCTGGCGCAGGCGGCCGGCCGCCGTGCACTGATCCCGCCGACCATCACCCCGCTCAAAGCCTGGGCCGACAGCGTGTCCGAAGGCCGCGCCGAACCGCAGGCACGGCGCCTGGCGCGCCTGCACGGCGTACTGCGTCACGTCGACTGGCTGGGCGCGGTCGACAAGTGGTCGCTTGCCGGCGAATTGCTGCAACTGGCCGACGAACTGTCCGCCGCACGGCTGGGCGGCGAGATCGGATCACGGATCCGCGCGCTGCATCCCGAGGCGCTCTACCGAGAAGCCGCTTTGATCGAGGCAGTTTGGCGGGCACTCAACACCGATGGCCACGATCCGCAGGCGCACTACGGGCGCGCGCTAGACCGTCTGCTTGGGCAAATCGCAGAAACTCCACAACCGATTTATGGCTACGCCCTGGGCACCCTCACCGCGGTGGAGAAGCAGTTTCTCGCGCGCTGCGCCGAACACGCTCCCCTCGCCCTGTTCGAGCCGGAGGCCGATGATCCCGCGGCCGATGCCCTGCGACAGGCCTGGCAGCTGACCGATCCGCCGCTGCGCGACCGCGCCGCCACCCTCGCCCGGCGCATCCCTGCCTCGCCGCTGCAGGCCCGCATCACGCT
>JBAPWR010000299.1:0-7664 GCA_049283775.1 Thiobacillus sp. | reverse complement strand
GCCGAAATGTACGGCATGATCCCCAATGCAAACACGCTAAAGCGTGACAAGGCTCCACCCGAGAACATGTTGAACATGCCCAGGATTCCGCCTGTCTGCGACTTGAATAGCTGATCCAGGACGAGAGGATCGATACCCGGAACCGGAATAAACGTCCCAATCCGGTATACCACCAACGCGCCCAGAAGGAATAGCAGGCGGCGCTTGAGATCGCCAAACTTGTTCAAGCCGGTTTTGGGCGTAGCCAAAGCGCGAATCCTCGAAATTTATTCGGCGACGGAGCCGCCGGCTGCCTCAATCGCAGCACGCGCACCCTTGGTCACGGCAACGCCGCGCAGTTTGACCGCCTTGGCGATTTCACCTGCGAGATAAACACGCGCTGCCTTTGCCGACGAACTGACGATCCCGGCTTGCTTGAGCACAAGAAGATCAATCTCATCCACACCGACGGAAGCCAGTTCATACAGGCGCACACGAGCAGTATCCGCTTTGGTCAGGGAGACGAATCCGCGCTTGGGCAGGCGACGATGCATCGGCATCTGACCGCCTTCAAATCCAACCTTGTGAAAGCCACCTGCGCGTGATTTTTGGCCCTTGTGACCGCGACCAGCCGTCTTGCCCAGCCCTGAGCCGATTCCACGACCCACTCGGCGTTTGTCTTTTTTGGCCCCGTCTGCCGGTTTGATGTTATTCAGTTCCATTTAAGCCTCGCACTTCACCAGATAGGCGACTTTGGTAATCATTCCGCGGTTTTCCGGCGTATCCAGCACTTCAACTGTGTGATGCATACGACGCAGGCCCAAGCCGCGCACACAAGCACGATGCGCTGCTTTCGTGCCAATCAGGCTTTTGACCTGCGTCACCTTGATTTTTTTCAGCTCGCTCATGACTTACCCCGTGATGTCTTCGACAGACTTACCGCGCTTGGCCGCAATCTCGGACGGCGTCGACATTTTCAATAGTCCGTCTATCGTTGCGCGAACGACGTTGTAGGGGTTGGTTGAACCGAGGCACTTGGCCAGAACGTTCTGCACACCCATCACCTCGAATACGGCTCGCATCGCACCACCAGCAATAATGCCGGTACCTTCGGATGCCGGCTGGATCAACACACGCGAAGCGCCATGCTGGCCAATTACCGTGTGGTGGAAGGAGCCGCTCTTCAGGTTGATTTTCACCAACCTGCGTCGCGCCTCTTCCATGGCTTTCTGGACTGCCACCGGGACTTCACGGGATTTACCCTTGCCCATGCCGATTCCACCATCGCCATCACCGACCACGGTCAGCGCTGCAAAACCCATGATGCGACCACCCTTCACCACTTTGGTGACCCGGTTGATCGAAATCATCTTCTCGCGCAAGCCGTCGCCGCGCTCTTCGTTACTTGTCTGTGCTGTACGGGCCATCTTGATTCTGCCTCGTTAAAATACCAAACCGCCTTCGCGGGCCGCTTCAGCCAGGGCTTTTACACGCCCATGGAACTTGAAGCCAGCACGATCGAAGGCCACTTTTTCAATCCCCAAACCCTTGGCTTTTTCGGCCAGGCGCTTGCCTACAGCCGTCGCAGCCGCAACATTTCCACCGTTGGGTACCAGACTGCGCATCTCTTTATCGTTGGTGGAAGCACTGGTTATAACCGTGCCACCATCCGCAGAAATAATCTGCGCATAGATATGCGTATTGGTGCGGAGAATTGCCAGGCGAATCGCCTTGACGGCCGCGATTTTGGCGCGGGTTTTGCGCGCTCTGCGAATCCGTGATTGCTTGGTGTTCATTATCTGTCCTTAAGCCTTACTTCTTCTTGGTCTCTTTCTTGATCACCACTTCGTCCGAGTAACGCACACCCTTGCCCTTGTAAGGCTCGGGCGGACGGTAAGCCCGCACATCCGCAGCAACCTGACCAACCACTTGGCGGTCGACGCCCTTGATCACGATCTCGGTTTGAGTCGGCGTTTCGACCTTGATCCCCGCGGGCATCTTGTGCACCACCGGGTGTGAGAAACCCAGGGTGAGATTCAAGGAATCGCCCTGCGCCTGGGCACGATAACCGACGCCAACCAGAGTCAGTTTTTTCTCGAAACCCTTCGAAACACCAACGACCATGTTGTTGACCAGCGCCCGCATGGTGCCAGCCATTGCATTGGCCTGAATGCTGTCACCGATTGGTGCAAAAGTGACAACACCATCATTCATCGCCATCTGCACATGCGACGACGCACGCTGACTAAGCGCCCCGAGGGGACCCTTGACCGAAACGACATCCCCCAGTGTGACTTCCACACCCTTGGGAACATTAATAGGATTATTGGCTACGCGTGACATATACCTCGCCCCTTAAGCAACCACACACAACACTTCGCCACCGACACCCTTGGCGCGCGCATGACGATCAGTCATGACGCCACTTGATGTCGAAACGATTGCCACGCCGAGCCCGTTCATTACACGGGGCAGATCTCCTGCCCCCTTGTAAATCCGGAGACCGGGACGGCTCACACGCTCGATCCGCTCGATCACCGGGCGACCGGCATAATATTTCAGCTGCAACTCGAGCTCAGACTTGGCCGCTTCTCCACGCACGACGAAATCCTCAATGTAACCTTCAGCCTTGAGAACCTGGGCAATTGCAACCTTTACCTTCGAGGAAGGCATGCTGACCGTGACCTTTTCGACTGCCTGCGCATTGCGAATCCGGGTCAGCATGTCGGCGATAGGATCATTCATACTCATATCGCGTCTCCTTACCAGCTAGCCTTGACGATGCCGGGAATCTCACCGCGCATCGCATATTCGCGCAATTTGGTGCGCCCCAAACCAAACTTGCTGAACACCCCACGCGGACGACCGGTGAGCTGGCAACGGTTGCGCTGGCGCACCGGACTTGCATTACGCGGCAAAGCCTGCAAGGCAAGCAACGCCGCCGTACGCTCTTCATCAGTGGATTTTGAGCTTGCGATCACAGCCTTGAGCTCGGCGCGCTTGGCTGCAAACTTCTTCACCAGGCGGGCGCGTTTTTCTTCACGGTTAATCAGGGATAACTTGGCCATGACTACCTCAATTCTTGAACGGGAAACTGAAAGCCGCGAGAAGCGCGCGGGCCTCGTCATCGGTTTTGGCAGTTGTGGTGATAGTGATATTCATCCCCCGCAGCGCATCGATCTTGTCGTATTCGATCTCCGGGAAAATGATCTGCTCTTTGACGCCCATGTTGTAGTTGCCTCGCCCGTCAAAAGACTTGCCGGACAAACCACGAAAGTCTCGTATACGCGGAATTGCAACGCTAACCAGACGATCGAGAAACTCGAACATTTGCGCGCGGCGCAAGGTAACCATGCAACCGACCGGATAGTTCTCGCGGATCTTGAATCCGGCGATGGACTTTCGCGACTTGGTGACCACCGGCTTTTGGCCGGCGATCTTCTGCATGTCCCCAACAGCGTGTTCCATGACCTTCTTGTCGGCAACCGCCTCACCCACACCCATATTCAGGGTGATTTTCTGGATACGCGGCACTTCCATGACGGATTTGTAGCCAAACTCCTGCATGAGCTTGGGCACAACGGTCTCTCGATAAAATTCCTGTAAACGCGCCATGATCACCCCTGAGCGTCAACCATTTCGCCATTGGATTTGAAGACGCGAACCTTGCGCCCATCCTCAAGCACCTTGCAGCCCACACGGTCTGCTTTTTGCGTAGCCACATTGAACAAGGCGACGTTGGAGGCCTGAATCGGCATCTCCTTTTCGACGATGCCGCCCTGAATATTGCGCATGGGATTGGGCTTCTGGTGCTTCTTCACCCGATTGACGCCCTCAACCACCACACAGCCATCGTCCAGAACGCGCAGCACGGTGCCGCGCTTTCCCTTGTCTTTTCCTGCCAGGATGATCACCTGGTCACTCTTGCGAATTCGTGCCATGACAAACCCCTTACAGAACTTCCGGCGCAAGCGAGACGATCTTCATGAACTTCTCGGTACGCAATTCACGCGTGACCGGGCCGAAAATGCGCGTCCCGATCGGTTCGAGTTTGTTGTTCAGCAACACCGCAGCATTGCCGTCGAACTTCACGAGCGAACCGTCAGGCCGACGCACGCCCTTGGCGGTACGCACAACAACAGCGTTGTAAACATCGCCTTTTTTTACGCGCCCACGCGGGGCAGCATCCTTGATGCTGACCTTGATGATGTCACCAATGCCGGCATAACGGCGATGGCTGCCGCCCAACACTTTGATGCACATGACCGAACGTGCACCGGTATTGTCAGCAACGTCCAGAATGGACTGCATTTGAATCATGAATATGTCTCCAACTTCATCCGCCTTGGGCGGTCAGTTTTGGATCCCGTTCGGGAGATACGCCACCCGGGGGCGGCACTGCTTGGCCTGACTCACCGGTTCTTGGCAAGTCATCCGGAAAACCCGGCACTATACCGGGTTATTTACTTCCAGGCAACAACTATTAAACTAAACGTCAAACGCGAGCGCGCTCGATCAGCTTGCTGACTTTCCACGCCTTGGTACGAGAAAGCTTGCGGGACTCCTCGATTTGCACCGTATCGCCTTCATTGCACTCGTTGTTTTCGTCGTGCGCATGATATTTTTTGGACAGGCGAATCACTTTGCCCATAACGGGATGCTTGACACGGCGCTCAACCAGAACAGTAACGGTCTTGTCCATTTTATTGCTGACGACGCGCCCGGTCAGCGAGCGGACCAGTTTCTTTGATTCAGTCATGCTTGGCCTGCCTTTTCACGCATAATGGTCTTCACCCGGGCGATATCACGGCGCAGCTTGCCCAAATCCGCAGTCTTGTTGGACTGCTGAGTTGCAACCTGCATACGCAGCGCAAAGTGCGCACGCAACAGCGACTCGAGCTCCTGATTCAGTTCGTCGGCACTCTTGCCGCGCATTTCCTTGGTATTCATCTACTCAGCTCCCGATCATGCGGGTTACAAAGGTGGTCGCAATCGGCAGCTTGGCAGCGGCCAGTCGAAATGCCTCACGCGCCAACTGCTCATTGACGCCGTCCATTTCATACAACACCTTGCCGGGCTGAATTTCCGCAACGTAATACTCCGGTGCGCCCTTGCCGTTACCCATACGGACTTCTGCGGGCTTCCGTGAAATCGGCTTGTCCGGGAAGATGCGAATCCAGATGCGGCCACCCCGCTTGATGTGACGGGTCATGGCGCGACGCGCCGCCTCAATCTGGCGCGCCGTCAAACGTCCGCGCCCAACAGCCTTCAGACCGAAGTCACCAAAACTCACGCTCGCACCACGAGTCGCCAGGCCGGTATTGCGACCCTTCTGCTCCTTGCGGTATTTTCTTCTAGCTGGCTGCAGCATGCTTTACTCCTGATTTCTTGCCGCGTTTCTCAGTATCGGCAGCCACCGGCTGCTCACTTCTGTTGAGTGCATCACCCTTGTAAACCCAGACCTTGATGCCGATGATGCCGTACGTGGTCTTGGCCTCGGAGAAACCATAATCGATGTCAGCGCGCAACGTATGGAGCGGGACGCGGCCTTCGCGATACCACTCGGTACGCGCAATTTCCGCGCCATTCAGACGGCCCGAACTCATGATCTTGATACCCTGGGCGCCGAGCCGCATGGCATTCTGCATTGCGCGCTTCATGGCACGGCGGAACATCACGCGTTTTTCAAGTTGCTGCGCAATACCGTCTGCGACGATCTGGGCGTCCGTCTCTGGCTTGCGGATTTCCTCGATGTTGACATGGACCGGAACCGACATGAGTCGCGACAACTCACCGCGCAGCACCTCGATATCCTCACCCTTCTTGCCGATAACGACACCGGGGCGGCCACTGAAAATGGTGATGCGGGCATTCTTCGCAGGACGCTCGATCAGCACCTTCGAAACAGACGCATGCGCAAGCTTCTTCTTCAGGTAGTCGCGGACCTTGATGTCCTCGTTCAGCGTGCTGGCGAAGTTGCGATTTGAGCCGAACCACTTCGCAGTCCAACTACGCTGAACGCCAAGGCGGAATCCAATTGGATGTATTTTTTGTCCCATGCCGCTTCCTTAATCCCCGACCGTCACAGTGATGTGACAGGTTGGCTTGCTAATCCGGTTACCCCGGCCCTTGGCGCGCGCAGTGAAGCGCTTGAGCACAGAACCCTGGTCAACGTAAATGGTTTTGACCTTGAGCTCATCGATGTCAGCGCCTTCGTTGTGCTCGGCGTTGGCGATAGCCGACTCCAGCACCTTCTTGATGACACCGGCTCCCTTTTTCGGGCTGAAGGCAAGAATGTTGAGGGCCTTGTCAACCGGCAGGCCGCGAATCTGGTCTGCGACCAGACGACCCTTCTGGGCCGACAATCGCGTACCGCGCAAAATTGCAGAAACTTCCATCATGCGTTCCTTATTTCTTGGCCTTCTTGTCTGCCGCGTGACCCTTGAAGGTTCGCGTCAGAGAAAACTCGCCCAGTTTATGGCCGACCATGTTCTCGGTGACAAAGACCGGAACGTGTTGGCGGCCGTTGTGAACCGCGATAGTCAGACCGATGAAATCGGGCAGAACAGTCGAACGGCGCGACCAGGTTTTGATCGGGCGCTTGTCATTGGACGTGCGCACAGCTTCGACCTTTTTAAGCAGGTGGCCATCGACGAACGGGCCTTTTTTGATTGAACGTGCCATATCTTGATTACCTCAGTCAGCGCGCATGACGGCGGCGGACGATCATGTTGGAGGTGCGCTTGTTGCTGCGGGTACGGTATCCCTTGGAAGGAACACCCCACGGACTGACCGGGTGACGGCCAGCAGCGGTACGTCCTTCACCACCACCATGCGGGTGATCGACCGGGTTCATCACCACACCACGCACCGTCGGGCGAATGCCGCGCCAACGGTTTGCGCCGGCCTTGCCGATCGAACGCAGGCTGTGCTCTTCGTTACCAGCCTCACCGAGGGTGGCGCGACAATCGACGTGTACCTTGCGGATCTCACCCGAGCGCAGACGAAGCTGTGCGTAGCTGCCCTCGCGCGCCAGCAACTGGACCGAGGTTCCGGCCGAGCGTGCAATCTGCGCACCCTTGCCAGGCATCATTTCGACGCAGTGAATCGTACTTCCCACCGGTATGCTACGGAGCGGCAAACAATTGCCGTTCTTGATCGGGGCTTCCAGACCGCTCACCAGTTGCGCGCCAACCTGAACACCGCGAGGCGCAATGATGTAGCGCCGTTCGCCATCGGCATAGCAAAGCAGCGCCAGATGAGCGGAACGGTTCGGGTCATATTCGATGCGCTCAATCTTGGCCGGAATCCCGTCCTTGTTGCGACGGAAGTCGACCACGCGGTAGTGCTGCTTGTGACCACCACCCTTGTGGCGTGTCGTGATATGACCATTGTTGTTGCGCCCGGAACCACGTTTTTGCGGTTCCACCAAGGCGGCAACCGGCTTGCCTTTGTGCAGGCCGGGGGTGACCACCTTGACGACGGCACGGCGTCCGGCGGAGGTAGGTTTGACTTTAATCAGAGCCATCTTTTTCTTCCTTACTGTCCGGACGTGAAGTCGATGTCCTGACCCTCTTTGAGAGTCACGTACGCCTTCTTCCAGTTGTCACGGCGACCCATAATTCGGCCTGAACGCTTGATCTTGCCCTTGACATTCATCACCTGAACGCCCGACACCTCAACCT
>JBAPWR010000298.1:0-8107 GCA_049283775.1 Thiobacillus sp. | reverse complement strand
GCTGAGGGCGGGGTGGGGCCGAAGGGCGGCCCGCGTCCCGCCCGGGGACTTCGAATCCACGGCGGATCGGTCATCGGCTCGGGCAGGACGAAGCGGCGCCTGCGCGCCGGATGCCCTGTGCCTGAATGGAATCGGGACGACATGGCTTGGCTGGCTTGGGTCGCGGCTTACTTGATCACCGCGCGGAACGAAACCTCGCCCGACTTGCCGACGCCGAGATCGCCCTTGTAGGTCCAGCGAATGTGGGTGTAGTCGGACGCCAGGGCGGGACGGGTCTTGCCGTCCGCGGTCTTGACCGTGAGCTTGTCGGGGCTGGCGTACTGCTGGCCGCCGTCGACCGAATAGGTGATCACGGTGTTGGCGCCGCGGGCGCTGCCGCCCTGGTACACCATGTCGTTCGGTACCGGGTTGGTGATGGCGATGTTGCCGACCGGCTTGCCGATCATGTTCCTGAAGCTCGTGGTGTAGATGATTTCGGAGCCGGGGACGGCCTTGTCGACCGGCACGCGCTTGAGCACTTTCCTGCCGTTTTCGACCACCTCGACTTCCTGTTCGGCCACGCTCTTGACTTCAACGGCGTCGGCCGCGAAGGCGTTGAGGTGGAGGGTGGCGGCAAGCAGCGCGGTGCAGAGGGCGGGAATGAGTCGGGAATTGCACATGGTTTATCTCCTGTCAGTTGATGAGGGCACGAAAGCTGAACCAGGATGTCAGCGGGGCGCTGACGTTGCCTGGGGATACGGTGACGGTGTTGGGAGCGGTGATGCCGAAGTCGGCCTGGTCGCTGTCGGCGGCGTCGCTGCGGGGGGTGCCATCGACGACCAGGCTGCCAGGCAGATAGCTCATGTTGGCGGGGATCGGGTCGCTGAGGACCAGGTCGTCGAGCGTGCCGCTGCCGCCGACGACGACGTCGATGCGGTAGGTGAGGATGGCGCCGGGAACGATCCTGCAACCGCTGGCGGCGCTGCAGCCAAACGGGTCCTGGACGTTGGTCACGCTTTTGGCGAGGGTCAGCAGCGCGCCTACCCGGTAGGCGTCGCGGGCGGAATAGCCGCCGTCGCGCGCCGCGTCGTCGCTGCCTGCCATGTCGGCAAATACCACCTGGACGGTCGGCTGGTCGTCGGCACCCGCGTCCTGTGCGAGCGGCGCGCCCTGGACGCCGGGCGCGCCGCCTTCGAGGACCGTGGCGGAGAGGCTGACGATGGCGAGGTCGGCGGCAATCACTCCGGCCGGCACGTTGCAGACGACATAGACGGTTCGGCTCGAGTCGGGGGCCAGTTCGTCGATGAAGGCCGCGCTGTCGGTCGGGTCGAAACCCGCGGTCAGGCCGCTCTCGACCCGCACGATGCAGGCGCTGGCGTCGAAGCTGTCGGTTCCGCCGAACAGGGTGGTGCCGCTGGCGATATTGGCAGCGGCGAGGGCGAAGTCCTGGAGGGCATTGCCCTGGTTGGTGACGGTGAAGCCGGCGACCGCAGCGGTCTGGCCGGCGATGACCGGCGTGGCGGCACCGTCAGTCTCGGCGACGACGACGTTGACCTTGTTGTCGACGACGAAGGAAGCGGTGTTGGATGTGCTGCCGCCAGGTCCGCAAAGGTCGCACTGGAGTACGACGCTGTTGCTGATCAGTGTGCCGGCGGTCGTGCCGGCTGCCTCGGACGTCGCGGTCCAGATTGAGAAAATGGCCAATAGCAGGGCCGGAAATCGGTTCAATGCTTGCTCCGCAACTTGTAGTTCTTGGCCAGTTATCGGAACTTGGCCTACTTACTTAACAGCAAGGGGCGTGCCATTTGCTTCCTGGTTAAAGAAATCACGTATTCATGGGCATCGGCATCCGGCGGCTGGGGCGACACTGCTTCGTTTGCGGGCCGCGTGTCTGCCGTGACAGAGCGGTCCGCATGCGTTTCGGGGAGTGTCAGGTTCTCGTCATCCTGCTGTCGGAGATGACTGAAATCAGGACACATCTGCGGGTTGGCGACCGCAAAAAAAAGCGCCCGTCGAAACGGGCGCAACAGGAGGAGGGGGTGTGGGTCAGGCGCCGAAGCTGTACGCGGTGATTCCGACGCGGTCCCAGGCGAGAAGGATGGGAGCGGGCGCGGCCTCGGCCGCCGGGGCGGCGACGCTGACCACTGGCATGGCTTGCGGCGCGGCCTGCGGAGCTTCGTTCGCCCAGCTGCTGGAACTGCCCAGCATCAGTACTGCGGCGGCCAGGGCAGCTGTCAGGGAGGAATGATTCTTGCGCATCATCGTGTCCTCCTTAATGGGCGGACTGCGTGTCGTCGAACACGATCCGCGCATTCTCGAAGCTGGCTTCGGTCTTGATCCGATGCCGGACGTGGTCGTGCCCTTGCAAGGCGATCAGTGACTGGGCCAGGCGGAATGTTTCCTGGGTGTCGAGCGGCGCGCGGCAGGCGACTTCCAGGGCGTTCCACAGGTAGGCCGGCTGCTGGTCGCGCTGGAACAGGCGCTCGCAGGCGCGCATCAGGCTGGCACCCTGGCGCTGGCGGGCTTCGCCGGCCGGCAGGGCGAGCAGGTCTTCGAACTGGCTGCCGAGAATCTCGTTTTCGATCGCCGCGGACAGGCGGGTGTCGCCATCGGCGAGGGCGTCCAGCGCCGCCTCGGACAGGCTGCGCGCGCGCGGCGATCCGGGATGGCTGATGCTGTGGGTGAGGCTGGCCCAGTGCAGCAGCCGGGCACGGCCGCTGTCGCCTTCGGGCAGGGTGCCGACCAGATAGTCGGCCAGGGCCTGGGCGCTGTCGTCCTTGCTGGCGCTCATCAGGTCGTACAGCGCCTTGATGTAGGGTGGGCAGGGATCGAGCAGGGTGACGTGGGCCTTGATCCACAGGTCGCGCTCGATGTCGCGCAGGCGTGCCTGGTTGTGCTCGGCAATCGCCTTGGCGCTGCGCGGATTTTCCCAATTCTGCACCGTGGTGACCGAGACGTTGGCCATCACCGCCAGGGCTTCCTGCGACACCCGGTAACGGCGGCGCATGCTGTAAATCCAGTCGGCTTCGAACTCACGCTGGTTGGCATAGCGACGGGCGGGATTGGCCTGTCGCTCGTAGTCGGCCCATTTGTTCTGCAGAAAAGACATGTTCGCTCCTTGGCGGCATCGATTGCTGGTTCAAGCGTAGTCGCCCATCGGCAGGATCGACACCAACCCGGTTGGGGTGATGTCTGCTTCGATGCGCGCTACGCCAACTGATGCAGCTGATAACGGACGTCAGGGGCGGGGGTTGAGTGTGGACGGCAGAAAAAGGCAGGGGGTCTGGCAGGCGTTCAGGCGTGGCCTGCCGCTCGCCGCGACGGCGTCGGGCATGCAGGCCGGCGTGGTTTAGCGCCCGATCGGGAAACTCAGCTGCAGGTTGCTGCCCTGCTGGCTGCCCGCCTGCAGGGCGAACAGTTGCGAGAGCAGCGCGAAGGTGGACTTCGCGCCGAGGTCGCTGTCGTCGATATAGAACCAGTGGCCGCGATAGGGCACCGCGATCGCAGCGTTCTGCGGTGCCGACGGCGCCGTACGGATGCGCATCACCTTGTCGAAGACCAGGTTCCAGTCGAAGGCCTCGTCGTTCTTGCCCAGGGTCCGCGTAACGATCCCGGCTGCTTCATGGTCTTTCGGCACCTGCACGCTTTGCGACAGATAGCTCAGGCTGGAAACCATGGAACGGGGCAGGATGGTGATGGTGGCATCGTCGATCCGGCCGATGCCGAGCTTTATCCGAAAACGCTCGAGCTCCGGGTTCAGACCGAGAAACTCGCGCAGGCGGCGCGCCTCGGTGCTGCCGGACTCGCCACGAGCAAAACGCAGTTCGAGCGCCGACTCGTCGTCGGGGATGCGGCCGAGGTCGAAGCCGTCGCGCTTCTGTATGGCCCGCAGCAACTCCATCACCTCCCGGAAACTGCGGTATTCGGGTTCATCGCTCGGGGTCGGGCCGGACGCGCTGGGGGCATTCTTGACGCCGTTCATCTCGCGCACCATGACCGTCAGCACCCGCTCGACCGACCAGCCGGAACTGGTCAGCAGCACCAGCAGGTTGAGGTTGAACGGCGTCATCATCTGGCGCACGAACTTTTCGCCTTCGAGCGGCAGGTAGAAGACCGTCGGGTTTTCCATGAAGGAATAACTGGCCTCGCCGATGGTGAAGGTATTGGCGGCGCCACTCGGCAGTTCGGCATTGGCGGCGATCGAACTGGTGATCTCGAGGCTGGAGGCGATCCGCTCGACGTTGAGGAAGTAAAGGGTGTCGCGGTAGCGCAGGCGCACCAGGTTGAGCAGCAGTTCCTGGTCGTTGGTCTGCTGGATGGCCCGGTTGTAGTCGATGCGGGTGGCCCTGAGCGATTCCGGCCCGAGGTGGGTGCAGCCGGAAGTCAGCAGGGCCGCGGCCAAGCTTGCGGCGAGTAGCTTGCTGACCGGAGGGAGGAGGCAGGCGGCGACATCGCTGCACTGACCGGATAAACGCTTGGTAGAGTCCATCTTTGGAAAACCGTGGTTTTGGATGGTCCATTGTAACGGACCCGGGGGCTGCGCCAGACGTCCATGGTGGCCCATCGAGTCAGCCCGGGACCCAACCGAGAAGCGCCATCCCCACCCTTTGCCGGAGGACGCCTGTGTTATAAACGGGCGCACAAATTTGATGGATTCATCGTCGATGGACTGGTCTGGTTCGACTGTATACGTGGTGGATGACGACGACGCCGTGCGGCGCAGCATGACGCGCCTGTTGCGTGCTGCCGGCTGCAAGGCCGAGACCTTCGCCTCCGCCGAGGAATTGCTCGCGCGTGCGCCGATCAGCGGGCCAGGGTGCATCCTGCTCGACGTCCAGATGCCCGGCATGAGCGGCATCGAGCTGTTCGAGCGGCTGTCCGAAGCCGGTATTGCTTTGCCGGTGGTTTTTCTAACTGCCCGCGGCACCATTCCGATGAGCGTGCGTGCGATGAAAGAGGGCGCTGTCGATTTCCTGGTCAAGCCGGTGACGGAGGACGTGTTGTTTCAGGCGCTCGAGCAGGCCATCACACGCTATCGTTCCGAGACGTCCAGCCGCCACGCGCGTGAATCCATCCTGGCGCGGATCGAGCGGCTTTCGGTGCGCGAGCGCGAGGTGCTGGAAAGGGTGCTGCAGGGGCGTCTCAACAAGCAGATCGCCTACGAACTCGATATCTCGGAGAAGACCGTCAAGGCGCATCGCGGCAGGGTGATGGAGAAAATGGAGGTGACCACGGTCGCTGAACTGGTGCACCTGTGCGATGTCGTCGGCATCGGCGTTCAGGAAGACGCGGAATGATCCAGGTGGTTCTTGGGCGGCGGTTGATGACGTCGATGGGACCAAGGTCTAATTGTTGTCGACGTGGCCTGTTCCTACCCTGAACACCAACTGATACGTGGGCGGAGCACATCGACGTGCCATTCAAGACAGCACATTTTCTGGTGCACATCGTCGACGACGATGAGGCCGTCCGCAAGGGCTTGTCGCGACTGATGCGCTCGGCGGGTGTCGAAAGCCTGGCCTACGACAGTCCCGAGGACTTTCTTGCGCAGGTGCGAAACACCGACCATGCCTGCGTCGTCCTGGATATCACCATGCCGCGAATGAGCGGCCTTGAACTGCTTCGCCAACTCGATGCGAGAGGCAACCGGTTGCCGGTGATCGCGGTCTCGGCGCGGGACGACGACGAAACTCGCCAACTTGCCCGCGAACTCGGCGTCAGCCTGTTCCTGCGCAAACCGGTTGACGACCAGGCCCTGCTCGATGCGATCGCCTGGGTCGTCGATGGCGGTTCCATCACTAAAGGCGCCGTCGCGCCAGGCGGCACGTAGACCTTACGATACCGCGCTCAGATGTGCGCCGGCGCTGCGCTGCTGGTTGTTTCCGCTACAAGCGGCAGGCTGAAATGAAACGTGGTGCCGCGTTGCGGATTGGCTTCGGCCCAGATCGCACCGCGGTGGGATTCCATGATCGAGCGGCATACCTCGAGGCCCACCCCCAGGCCCTGGGGTTTGGTGGTGTAGAAACCCGCGAATATGCGCTCCAGCATGTCCTCGGCGATGCCGACGCCGGTATCGCTGACCGATACCAAGGCCTTGCCGTCGGCACGCGCCGCACGGATCTGGAGCCGGCGCTCGCCTTCCGGTTTCTCCATCATGGCTTCCTGGGCATTGATGATCAGGTTCAGCACCACCTGCTGGATTTGCGTCTTGTTCGCCCGCACGCTCAGACCCGGTTCCAGCAAGCGCTCGACTTCCACCCCATGGCGGATCAACTCGCTGTGCAGCAGCTCGAGCACCTCTTCGATGGTCTGGGTCAGGTCGATGTCGGCATAGGGTGCTTCCTGCTGCTGCAACATTGCACGCAAGCCATTGATGATGGCCGCGGCGCGTTTGTCGTCACGCACGATGTCCTGAAGAATCTCGCGCATTTCTGTGAGATCGACCTGCTCATGGTCGAGGAAGCGCAGACCCGCCTGGGCGTTGTTGAGGATGGCGGACAGCGGCTGGCAGATCTCGTGGGCCAGCGAGCCGGAGATGGCGCCGGTGCTCGCCACGCGGTCGGTATGCCAGACCTGGCGGCGAAACTTGTGCAAGGCTTCATCCTTCTGGCGGGGGTCGGTAATGTCGATATACACACCGCAAACCGCATAAGCGGTTCCGTCCGGGCGCAGCAGCGGAAACTGGTGTGACTCGACAATGTGTCGCTTGCCGTTCCATTCCATGATGTGTTCGCTCATGACTTCCTGGCGGGATGCGACGGCTTGCGTTTCATCCGTCTCGATACGCTCGACGAGTTCGCGGGGCAGGGGGCCCCATTCGGCCCTGCCGAGAATGTCGGTGTCCCTGACGTCAAAAAAACTCTCGAAGGCTCGGTTGACCAGCTGGAAGCGTCCTCGCAAATCCTTCAGGCAGATCGCCGCCGGCAGGCGATCCAGCACATCGGCCATTTGTCGCTTCTGTGTGCGCGATTCCAGCATCATCTCCAGGTCCATCATCACCACCATGGCAATGAAGCCGAAGTCACTCAAGTGGATGAACTCGATGACTCCCCGGTTGACAGCCTGGTTGAACAGGATGGAACCGAAAAACAGACCCATGCCCCAGGCCAGTGCACGCGCCCTTCTTTTCTGACCGCGCCGGTACTGGGCGACGCATGCCTGGAGGCTGAAGACCATGACAGCAAGAATTCCAAGCAATCCGATGTTGTGCCAGATGCTGTGCCGGAGCACGCGCAAGTCCACTACGCGCTCGCCCCAGGGCAGTTCGAAATAGGTCAGGTCGGGAAAATCGACAAACTGGACGCCATACGGGAGGCTCAGGTTAGTGGCAAATATCAGGGCCCAGAAGGCTGTGAATCCAAGCAGCAGTTTGCGCGGCCGGATGTCGGTGTATTCGGCGATGAACCAGGGAAATAATGCGAACAAAAGGGTGATGGCGGAAACTTCCAGCTTGCGCAGCGTCACCAGGGCCTCGGCCGTTTGCGCCTGGTAGGCGCCCGCCTTGGCCAGGACGAGCAGCATGATGAAGAGGGATAGCCCGGCGAACTGGATATGGCTCCGATGCGCCTGGCGATGCATGGCGGCAATGCCGTGATGCAGCGCAGCGAAGGCGCACAGGCCGCTGGTGAAGTAAAGGGTGGGGATGAGGAGGGCGTTCAATGTAGGGATCTGAAAGCGGTCGAGCCGAGTGTCGAGTCTACTCCAGCCATCCACGATCAAGCTTGTTTCTGCCAGCTCTCAAGGGCTGGCATGACGTGCGATGCAGCCGGTCCATGGCTGGGACCAAAGTCCAATTGTTGCGGGAGTGAAGGAGTCGTAGTTTGCTACGATAATCAAGTGCGCCTGAATCCCAGAATCGCGAAGAGCCCGCTGCAAAGTCGGTGCTCGTGACCGGGCACACGCTGGCGAACGGACGCTCGGGCAGGGACAACAATGGTTGCAGTTATGAGGGCATTGCTTATGCAGAACAGGTCGGAATTCTTGGGCCTCCAGAGCGGGCCAGGCGGCGCGCGCGGGGTCGGCGCAGACAGCCACGCGGGCGAACGCATGCAGCGTCCGCGGCAAAGTGGCCGAGCGGAACTCATCGCATCGATGTTGATTGCGGCGATGCTGCTGCTCTGGATGATGG
>JBAPWR010000297.1:0-15478 GCA_049283775.1 Thiobacillus sp. | reverse complement strand
AATACTGGGCCCACCCGGAACGCTGGGAACCGTAATCCTGCGCATCGCGATCGCGCCTGGCAGCAGCGTCCGCAACTGCTTCAAAACGTCTGGTCTTATTCGAGCGGCTTGCGCAAACGCTGCGGTGCCGCATCAGCGCAGTGCCCTAGCGCGATCACCAGCGCCGGCACGTCGCCCTTGGGCAGCGAAACGGCTGCCGCCAGCGCCTGCGCATCGAAGCCGCCGATCGGGCAGCTGGCCAGCCCCAGATGCGTCGCCTGCAGCAGGATGTGCGAGGCGGCGAAGTTGCATTGCCCCACCGCCCACGCCGTCACGGTTGCGGCGTCATGCATCTCGCGATAGGCGGCATAGATCGGCGTCGTGTCCTGTCCGCGCGCTTCGGCTTCGAAGCGCGCACGAACGTAGGCCGAGTCGGGATCGAGCGCCTCGACCAGCGCCACGATCACGATCAATGCGGCGGCGGTACTCGCCGCAGGCTGGTCGAAGCAGGCTTGCGCCACCGCCTTGCGCTGTGCATCGTCGACCACGCTGATAAAACGCCAGGGCTCCAGGCCGAATGCCGATGGCGCAAGCCTGCCGGCTTCCAGCAATGAATCCAGTTCGGCAGACGACAGGGGTCGACCCGGTAAAAAGTTGCGGCACGAGTAGCGCGCCGTGATCGGTTCAAGCAGGGTTTGCTGCATCGCTCATCCTCCATCGGTTACACTTCAACCCTAGTTTAGACACTCGCAAAATCATGGACTTCATCCCCCACAACGATCTCGAAGAACAGCTGGTTGCCGTCCACAAGGGCATCCTCGATGCGGAAACCTTCGTGACCAAGCTGCTCGACCAGCAGCTCTTCATGCCGGTGCGTGACGAGAAGGACGCCATCCAGGGCTTCCAGCGCTCGACCCAGGCCGAGCCGCTGGTGATCGAGGACGAGGAAGGCGAGCGCGTGCTGGTCCTGTTCACCAGTCCGGAACGCGCCAAGCCCATCGTCGAACATTTTCCCGACTTCCAGGGCGGCCTGCTGACCGAGTTTTCCTGGCTGCTGCGTCGCATCGGCGGCGGCTTTCCGATCGCACTCAACCCCGGCTGGGACATCGGCATGGATTTCGACGCCGAGATGGTGGCGCAACTCATCGCGCAGCTTCCAGCCGACCGGCCGGCCTGATTCCAGCGTACAAGCCTCAATTTATCCGACATGCTGCCAGATCGCGTGCTCGCCGCTTTTCGTTCCGCACTCGATCCTGAACGCGTTGCCGACGATGCGCCGACGCTGGCGCTGTATGCCAGCGACGAAACCCCGAAGCAGGTAACGCCGGAGGCCGTGCTGTTCCCGACCTGCCACGAGGAAGTGGTCGAGATCGTCAGGATTGCCGTCGCCGACAAGATTCCACTGGTCGCGCGCGGCGCCGGATCCGGCAACGTCGGCGGCGCCCTGCCGGTTCGCGGCGGCATCGTGGTCAGCTTCGAATGCATGAACCGGGTGCTCGAATTCGATCCCGACAATCGTCTCGTCGTCGTCGAGACCGGCGTGGTGACCGATGCCATCGACAGCCTCGCACGCAGCGCCGGCCTGTTCTACCCACCCGACCCCGGCAGCAGCCCGTACTGCCGCATCGGCGGCAATCTGGCGATGAATTCTGCCGGTCCGCGCGCCGTCAAGTACGGTGTCACCCGTGACTACGTGCTCGCCCTGCGCGCCGTCACCGGCAGCGGCGAGACCATCCGCACCGGCTGCCGCACCACCAAGGGTGTCACCGGCTACGACCTGACCCGGCTGCTGGTCGGTTCCGAAGGCACCCTCGCCCTGATCACCGAAGCCACCCTGAAGCTCCTGCCCGCGCCTGAAGCCGTCGCCACCCTGCGCGTCTGCTACGCCAGCAACCGCAGCGCCTGCGACGCCGTCGGCCGCATCATGCGCCAGCCGGTCATGCCGTGCGCACTGGAGTTCATGGACCGCCGCGCCATCGACGCGATCCGCCCCACCGGTGCCGCCGACGACCTGCCGCCCGGCACCGAGGCCTTGTTGATGGTCGAGGCCGACGGCGCCGCCGACGACCTGCCACGACAGATTGCCGCGCTCAGTGCGGCGCTCGACATTCCCGGCATGCTGCAGCTGCGCCCCGGCTTCAGCTCGCAGGAAATCATCGCGCTGTGGGCCGCACGCAAGTCGCTGTCGCACGCAGTCAAGCAGATTGCTCCGCTGAAGATCAATGAGGACGTCGTCGTGCCGGTTTCGCGCCTGTCCGAATTCGTCGATTTCCTCGACGGCCTCGGCCAGACCTACACACTGCCGATCGTCTCCTTCGGCCACGCCGGCAACGGCAACCTGCACGTCAACCTGATGGTGCACCCCGACGACGCCGAAGAGATGGCACGCGCCCACGCCTGCCTGGAGCAGATCATGCAGCGCGTCATCGCCCTCGGCGGCACGCTTTCCGGCGAGCACGGCATCGGCACCGAAAAGCGCCGTTTTCTGCCGCAGGAAATCGACCCGGCCACACTCGGCCTGATGCGCGCGATCAAGCGCCAATTCGATCCGCAAGGCCTGCTCAATCCCGGCAAACTTTTTCCCGATTGACGCTTTACAAGCGCCGGAACGGTCTATAAAATGCGCGGCTTCGTTGGGGGTATAGCTCAGCTGGGAGAGCGCTTGCATGGCATGCAAGAGGTCAGCGGTTCGATCCCGCTTACCTCCACCAACCGATTGGAAGTACGATGCACAGGCTTGGCGTCATCACCACCCTGCTGGGGTTGATTCTGAGCATCGTCGGATTGGCAGTCGGATTTTGGAAGATGGTGCAGGGCAGCGAAACTGCAGAATTCTGGCTTGCGCTGGTACCATTCGGTTTCGTCGGATTGTTGCTCGGTGTCACCTTGACCCAGCTGACCAATAATAAGAAGCAGTAGCGACGCAAGTCGTGCAGTGAGTAGTAAGTTTTGACGGTTGATGCCGTCGTCCGGGTCCCCATCGTCTAGAGGCCTAGGACACCGCCCTTTCACGGCGATAACCGGGGTTCGAATCCCCGTGGGGACGCCAAACAAATCAAGCAGTTAGCTTGATGATGTTTGCAAAATCAACAGCAAGTCAGCCAAAAGTCGGCCGGGTGTTCCGGGAATGACTCACCTCCACGTGCCTCCAGTGCACGTTTCGTTCCTTCTGCTGCCGCACCCTTCACGACCTGTTAATCCGCAGGTCCCTGGTTCGAGCCCAGGTCGGGGAGCCAGATACAGCAAGCCTCACAGCGATGTGGGGCTTTATTCATTTGGGCTTCATGTAAGCGATACGCAAGCAGTAAACACGAAACCCGGCACTTAGCCCGGTCTATTTGTGCGCTGTCAACCCACTTGGCAGCTGTCAGCCAGGAGCCGCCGGACATCATGGCTAGCTCGACCGTATCAAAGCCGGCCTGGACGGTCATTGGGGCGCCGCGTCAACAATGACTGCAAGGTATCAGTAAGTCACCGCATGACAGGAGCTTGGCCTCGACGACCGCTTCGCCGGTGTCTGGCTACACCCGGCTCGGAAGGACGGGGCGAGACGCAAGGAATCAAGTACAGCTGCTTTGATAACGCTGGCCAATCCGAAAAACACAAAAGGCGAACAGCATTTCTGCGTTCGGCTCCTGTGCAGCCGCCTACGGCGACCTCTTGGGCGAGGCACGGGACGGAGATTGCCACAGGGTATTGGAAACAAATCAACCCTTGGCGCCAGGCGCCAAAAGATCAACCTCGCAGTCCACTTGTACCTGATCTACGACTGGCGTTCCGTTGCTCTGAGTTGTCAGGTGGCGTGAATTCGCGTGCGGAGGCAGCCCGCGGGTTATCCGGCCGGACCAGACAAAGTCAAATCCGGAGTGCCACTGTGCCCGTCAATTGAGGCGCTGCAGCCCGGGCAGGGCCGCGATGCGGCTGTCGATCTCGGCGAACAGGCGGCGGGCCGGGGCACCACCGAGGCCACCGAATTCAGTATGGAACTGATCCTGGGACAGGCCCTCGGGAAGCCCCTCGATTGAAGGGAAGAAATCGGCGGTGTGGAATCCCTTGGCGATGCGCAGCTGCAGATCGCGGGCGGAGTGGGCATTCTGCGTGGCTACCACCGCGAAGCGAATTCCCGCCAGGTTGGCCGCCATGTCGACGAAAGAAAAACCGGACCCGCCCGGGGTGGCGTCCTTCAGTTCCTTGGTGATGCCTACGGTCAGCGCCCTTCCGGCATCGGACAAAACGCTGAGGGCGGCACTTACCCAGAAATGCTGGCTGAGATCGCTGCGCCCATGGATCTGTACCTGGCGGCGAATTGCCTCGCGCTGACCAGCACTGCCGGAATAAACCTCACGGCGCCCCACGGCGGCGACCCGGTCGTCGCCCAGGATAACTCCCAGGGCGAGGATGGCGGCCTGATTCGGGAACACCGGGTCGCTGCCATGGCTGTTGTCTTCCGCATAGGCAAAGGCCAGCTCGGTCAGGCGGGCAAAGCGGTCCTCACCCTCGGGAATCTCGCTGAATTGCGCGCTGAGATGCTGCCCGGTAATGCGGGCGGCCTCGAACAGGTCATCGTTGATGCGGGTGGGCGTGCCCCAGGCGAACACTGCTGCACCAAGCAGGCCGAGGGCCATCAGTGCCATTCGGCTGCGGCGCAGGGCGAGGCCGGCCAAGGCTCCGCCGAGTGCTGCGACCACGATCAGGGCCAGCTGCGCAGCGGTTGGAACGTAGCCGAAGTTCATCCACTTCACCACCACCGCAGCCAGTGGGGCGCCGATCAGGGTGAAAAGGGCTGCCTGCCTCAGCGGCAAGGGCGTCAAGGCCAGGCTGAGAAGGATGCCGAGCACCGCAATGCCGGCCACACGAAACAGGAAAGTCACGACCGCGCGGGCAGTCGGCTCCGAAAGGTACAACCAGGATTGCACATGCTGCACGGCCCACTCGGGAGCTGCCAGGGGACGCGGGTCCGGCAAAACCCACAGCAACATCAGCCAGACGATCAGAGCCCCGGCCCAAGTCGGCTCGATCAGGAGCGGCTCGCGTCCAGGCTGGATTTTCAAGGTGTTTGCTGTGCTCGACATGCGCGCAAGTGTAGACCGCGCCTGCAGGGTTCAGGAAGCCTGAACGCTCTGCCAGCCAAGGCCCGGCAGACCGCCTGTTGGGCGGTCAAATCAAATCGAGCTCACTCGCATGCTTCTGAATCAGGCGATAGACGTTGCGTTCGCTCATGCCCATGATCTCGGCGATCTTGGCACGGTGGCCGGAATACTTCTTCACCAGGAAGCGAAGATAATCGCCTTCAATCTCATCCATGGTCGGTTCATGATCAAAAGCCAGCCGAAGATTGCTTGGCCGGCCGTGGCCACAAAGGGAGAAATGCTGGGGACCGATCTCGCGGTCATTGGCAGCCAGAATGGCGGCACGCTCCATCGCATTGCGCAGTTCGCGAACATTGCCCGGCCAGTCATAGGCCAGCAGCACCTTGATTGCCGCAGGCCGTATCGGCTTGAGGCGCCGCACATCCTGCTTGTGGAGAAAATGCTCCGCCAGCAGCGGAATGTCCTCGCGGCGCTCGCGCAGTGATGGCACGTTCAGCGTGAAGGCCGACAAGCGGTAGAACAGGTCCTCGCGGAATTTTCCTTCCTGGACCATTCCCGCCAGATCACGATTGGTCGCGGCCACGATCCGCACATTCGCGGCGAGCTCCCGGACCCCGCCCAGTCTGCGGAATTTTCCCGTTTCCAGAATGCGCAACAATTTCGCCTGGATGACGGCATCGATCTCGCCTATCTCGTCGAGGAAAAGCGTGCCACCATCTGCCAGTTCGATGAGTCCCTGCTTCACCCTGTCGGCGCCGGTGAAGGCACCACGCTCATGGCCGAACAGTTCGGACTCGAACAGCTTTTCCTGCAGGGTGCAGCAATCGAGGGCAACAAAATTGCCCTCCTTGCGCTGGCTCCGGTCATGCAGTTCACGGGCGACCAGTTCCTTCCCGACGCCGCTCTCCCCCTCGATCAGGACAGTCATGTCGCTGGGTGCGATGGCCTCGATCAAGGCGAGGGTTTCCTTCAACCGGACACTGTCACCAAGCAGATGGCTTGTCCGCCTGGAGGCAACCTGACGCTTGAGAAAAAAATTCTCTTTGTGCAGCCGTGCCGTTTCCAGCACGCGCGTGACGGTGTATTCAAGCTCTTCCATATCCACCGGCTTGAGCAGGTAATCGGTGGCGCCCAAGCGAACGGCACGCACTGCCTGTTTGACCGAACCGTAGGCGGTCATCATGATCACCGGGCTGATTTCCGAGAAGTCCGCAATCAGAGCCATTCCCTCGGCATCAGGCAGCCTTTCGTCCATCAGGATCAGATCGGGCTCGAGTCGAGCCAGAATCTCGCGGCCCTCGGCGGCACAGGTCGCGGACTCGACCTTATAACCCTTGCCGCGCAGAAATTGGGCAAGCAGGCTGTTCAGCAGGGCGTCATCTTCGATGACAAGCAGCGTGGCCGGCTTGTTGAACGGACGACTCATGCCTCATCCTTTCTGACAATCGATGCAAGGTGCTTTTCAGCAGTAGGGAATCGCATGGCAAATCGGCTGCCCTTGCCCACCTCGCTCTCCATTTCAATCATGCCGCCATGGCGACTCACCAGCGAGCGGGCGATAGCAAGGCCGAGGCCCGTTCCCTTCTGCCCATCGGCCCGGCGGCTGAAGAAGGGCTCGAACACATGCTGCTGGACCTCGGATGACATGCCAACCCCCGTATCGACAACCTCGATCACCGCCCAGCCCTCCTCCTCTCTGGTTGCGAGCGAAAGCACGCCACCTCGCGGCATCGCATGTAGCGCATTCTGCAGCAGGTTGAGCAGTGCCATGCGTATGTCGCCTTCAGCCGCCATGATCCTCAGCCCTTGGGGATGGAGACGGATATCCGTTCTGACACCCGCCTTCTCGGATTCATAGGCCATCAATGACGCGGTCTCCGACACAGCCCGATTGACGTCCATCAGCTCGGCGGCCCCATCCGAGTAAAGACTCAGCCTGAGCAGTTTTTCTGTCACCTGTACGCAGATGTCGACCTGCCCCTCCACCAGTTCCAGGTAGTGCTTCGTTTCCGCATCCCGGGCGATGCGATCAGGGTCCGCGTGGAGAAGGGCATGCAAGGCAATTTTGATGGAACTCAAAGGGTTTCGGATCTCGTGCGCCACACCTGCGGCTAGCTGCCCAAGCGAGGCCAATCGCTGCTCGTGCGAAAACCGGACCTCCTGCCCCAGGTCCCGAATGACCTCGACGATCATTCTGCCTTCCGCAGGCGCAGTGGAATTGCCGATCGCGGCGGCATGGATTTCCACGTCATGGTGTCCGCCATGGCTGTCTTCGAAACGCTGAAGAAACTTCAGTTCCTGCTGACTGGATTTCAATTCCGCCAGGGGGCAGGTTTGCAGGGTCGCAATACAGGGCTCCGCCCTGCGATGGCTCGACACATGGCAGGGCCGGCCAATCACTTGTTCATGGCTGACGTCCAGCATCGCACAATAGGCATGGTTTGCCAGCACGACACGGAAGTCGCCGGCGATCACCCTGACCGCGTCAGGCATGGCATCCACCAGGGTCTGCAAAAAAAGCTTCTGCCGCTCGATCTCGGACAGATTGGCCTGGATCGCCTCGGCCATGATATTGAAGGACACAGCCAGGCGTCCGGTTTCATCCAGCCGTGACTGCGGCAGGCGCATGCCGTAGGCTCCGGCGGCCACCTCGCGCGACGCTTCCTCGACTGCCCGAACGGGAAGGATGACCCAACGACGCAGCAGCCCCCACAACAAGCTCAGCGTCAGCAGCGTCACGACAAATCCCGCTCCCGCCATTGCGGCTGCATTGGCGACTGCCTGACGGCGCAAGCTACCCACCTCGAAATCCACGACCAGAAAGCCGTTGACCGGGCGAGCGGACAAGCTTCCGTGGCAACCCTGGCAGGGTGGCTGGTTCATCACCGGATAGATGCCACGCAAGACCTCGGAACCATCGGGCATGCGATTCAGCAAGGTATGGGCTTGCCAAGAGGTGCCGCCATCGCCAGCCGCTTTCCTCAACCCCGGCAGCAGATTCCCCAACAGCGCACGGTCCGAAGCAAAGCGAACCTCCCCGGCCGGATTGGCGACCATCGCCGAAATCACGCCCTCCTGTTTGCCGAATCGCGACAGGATTTCACTCAGCCCCGGCAAATCCATTTTGAGCATGGCGTTCTCCAGCGACGAACGCAGCAGCGCGTTCAGCAACTGGATGGTGTTTTCCCGCTCCTGCTGCAGTTGCACCCGATAGGCTTGCTGAAACAGGAGCAGAAAAATGGTCGACAGCACAAGCAGCGTCAGCAGCACAGCGCCTGCAAGCTTGCGATTGAGACTTTTGCGAAACCAACTGATCATGAACCGCCCTGGAATTCCCCGTCTAGTTTGACCGAAACTGGTGCTGCCCGACTACGGAAGCCGAGGCGACGCCATGTCGGCTTTCCCGCGGAAGCCTCGCGCCATTCCGGATCGATTTCAATACACGCTCCGCGTCTCTCAAGAGTAACCCGGTGTACCACCCCTCAGGAGAGCACCTGGAACAGGTGCCGCGATCGTGGCTTGCTGCGGCACACATGGCAGTACTCCTGCGGCCCCTGCTTGACTGGCTGGCAGAAGGAGTTGCCGCATCGCTTGCACCTGGATGCAGCGAGAGGCATCAGGAACTGCCTCGCCGGGGCCAGTCTTTCCAGCCTGACCGCGTCGGCGGGGCATACGTCCCGGCAGGTGCCACATCCCGTACATCGCGAAGAATCGACCCGGAAACCGCAATCGCTTTCCAGCCGTATCGCACCATGCTGGCACATTTCGGAGCAACTGCCGCAGCCCACGCATTGCCCTGCATCGAGACTGACGCTCCAGGGCAACAAACCCGTAGGGCTCGGCAGCCAGTCTGTCATCAGCACATCGCAGTCTTGCGATTTCCGTGCCCGATGCGAACCCTCCTCATTCGGCGCCAATCCCGCAGCTCTGCGCAGAAAGGTCCTTCGGCGCTCCGGAGCTTCGGAGACTTTCACCTTGCTGCGCCGCGCACTCCACGCGCCAGGCTCCCCGCGCGTCACCCGAATTTCGGGCAGGGCATGACTTTGCAGGATCTTGTTCGCGTCCTCGATGTGCTGATCGAATGATCTGGCTTTTCCGTGCAGACAGGCAGTGCAGTCCCCATGTGCGAGATACCACACGGCAATGCCATGGTGATAATAGGACAGGATCTGGCTCGTCCCGATTGCGTTCAGGCATGCCAGAACACCCGGCCCGGATACGCCAGCCCGACTGCAGGCAGCCAGCGCTTCCGCCCGCCCCCACAGCGGCTGCCGCAACAAGGGTTCGCCAGCGACGGAAATGGCCTGTTCGGGACAGGCAGGCACGCACAGTCCGCAGCCGTCACATCGGCCGCCGTCCAGAGTCAAGGCTTCATCCGTCAAGCGTAATGCCTGTCGCGGACAGGCCTGCACACAGGCCTGGCATGTCGCCTGTTCCATCCTGCTGTGGACGCAGCGCTCACCCTTGATGATGGGCATATCGATCAAATCCGCATCACATCGACGATATCGGCTTCCCAGCGCATCCGCCCCGCTGACCTGCGATCATCCGACAGACCGGAGCCGCAGACTGCCGGGGCCTGTCGCAGCCTTGATATGTGGCAGGGCTTCATCAAAGCGTTTGCGCAGCGTTTCCTCGTATGGACCATGGCTGGCAGGACGGCACGGCTCGGGGTCGGATTCCGGCTTGCCATCGTCGGCCGGGACAAGGAAACCATGGCCGACCGAATTGCGCTTGCAACAACAGGACTTATGCCTTTCCCTCGTTGAAATGCACGGTTCACCAGCCCGGCGCGGCGCCGGGCATGAAGGCGATCGGCTCCGCCTTTAGGCCTGCCCGTTCCATCCTGCGCTGGATCTCCTCGGCACCTGGGCGCGGCTCGCCAAGAATCTTCTCGAGATGGCCGCGAAGCTCCTCCAGATAAGCGGAAGTCAAGCTATTGAGTCCGGCGAAGTAGCGCGTTGCGCAGCGACCGGCGACGCGTTCCGAGAACTGCCCGATCCAGCGCAGCAAATGCTCGTCGAGAAACCGCGCCGCTTCGGAAAACATTCCCATTAACTGAAGCCGGCTCAGAAAGGCCAGCTGCAGGACCAGATGATCATCCGGCAGGATGCGCCAGTTTTCCGCCTCGCAATCATGCCGCCGATACCACTCCCGCACCTGGAACATGCTCTGCTGGCAGATGCATCCCTCCTCGTCGAACCACACCGATTCCTGTGGCGATGCGCTGAAGGCATGGGTCAGATAGATGTCCGCGTAATCCACTGCCAGGATGTCCAGCAGGCTGCGGCTGAACCCCTCGCCAGCCATGTCCGTCAATGCGTGATGCAGTTGCTCCATGGCCTGGCCCGCCGGCGCGGTGTTCAGAATCAAGCCGAGGTTGGAAGGGAACCCCGATTCGACGAGCCCCTGCAGCCCCTCCTTGCAGGGTTCGCTGGCATGCATTGCCGCCAGCAGGCGCAAATCCTCTCCAGTCAGCGCGCCAAAGACGGCAAGCCGGCCCGGCACGGGTTGTCGGGCGCCGCTCATTCGTCCACCACGCCTTTGCTGTGCGGCACGAAAGCGATCGACGGCCCGGTCAGCGCAGGGTCGGCGAAGTTCTTCACCTGCTTGACGATACGGTCATTCGGGCCGGCCGCCTTGGTCGAGTAGCTCTTGTCCCACAGCTGATCAATCGGCCCCACATCCAGCACCCGCATCATACAGGCTGCCACGCAATACGGCTTGCGACCGGCTTCCAGTTCGTCGATACACATGTTGCATTTCTTCACCACCTTTTCAATGGCGTCGAACTGCGGTGCGCCGTAGGGACAGGCTGCTTCGCATCGGCGACAGGCGATGCAGAGCGTGGAGTCGATGTCCACCACCCCGTTGTCCTTGCGCTTGAAAATCGCCCCGGTCGGACAGGTCGGCAGGCAGGCGGGTTCCGCGCAATGGTTGCACGAGAGATTCACCTTGTAGGCAAAGACCTCGGGAAAGTGCCCGCCCTCGACATACAGCACGCGCCGGAACCGCGGGCCTGCCGCCAGCCCGTTCTTGTCCTTGCAGGCGATCTCGCAGGCGCGGCAGCCGATGCAATCCACGTTGTTGTGGATGAAACCCATCTGCATGGCCGGCACCACCGGTGTATAGACCTCCTTCTTGCGGCGCCTCACTGCCTCCTTGATCTTGCCGACATCCTTTTCTTCGCTGGCATTGGTCATGATTTCCCCTCCTCAAAGATCGCGTCTGAAGACATGGCTCTTGGAGGCCGCCAGAACGTCCCAGCCCGGCCGATGCGCCAGGTCCGTCTTGCGCAGATTGACCATGGCATTGTTGTAGGTGAAGGCGCCTGCCGGGCTGGGATTGTCATCAGTCAGGAAATCCGGATTGCCCGCCCGGTCCACGCCGTTCTCGTCGAGGTCCATCCAGGCTCCCTCGTGCAATGCCAGCACCCCCGGCGTCATGCGCTCGGTGACGTAGACCGGCACGACGACCCTGCCGCGGCCGTTCCAGATTTCCACCACGTCCCCCATCACGATGCCCAGCCTCCGGGCATCGCCGGCATTCATGGTCACCTCCTGCTCATAGGTCTCGCGCAGCCAGGGGATGTTGTTGAAGATGGAATGCGTGCGGTGCCGTGGATGCGGGCTGATCAGGTGAAACGGATACTCGCCGGTCAGCTTCTGGTTGCCCAGGTACTCCATCGGTTCGACCCATTTCGGGATCGACGGAATATGGCTGCCGTAGCGGGTCTTGGTCCAATCCTCGACCCACGACAGTTCCGTGCAGAGAATCTCGATCTTCCCGGACGGCGTGGCAAATGGCTTGCCTTGCTCGATCTGTTCACGGAAGGCCACATGCGGCTTCTCCAATTGGAACTTGTACACGCCGCGTCGCTTGAACTCCTTCCAGGGCATGGCGACAGCCTGGTGGTGCATGACGCGATCCTCCCACCAGTGCTTCAGGTAGGCCTCGTCCACGTCATCGTCCTTCAGGAAGTAATTCCTCGAAGCGCGCGGATTGTAGGCACGGCCGAACTTCTCGCCGCCGATGCGCCAGGCGAGTTCGGTGAACACCTGGAAGTCGGTCTTCGACTCGCCCAGAGGCTCGATCACCTTGGGGCGGTGGATGTAGTAATGCCCCTTGTACCAGGGCAGGGCCACGTCGTGACGCTCGAAATGGGTGCAGATGGGCAGCAGCACATCGGCCCACAGCCCGGACGGGGTGATAGTCTGATCCATGCACACCACCAGCTCCAGTTTCTTGATCGCCTCGATTTCCTTGTTGATATTGGTGAGCTGATTGAACCAGTCGGAACCGTGCCAGAAAATTCCCTTGATGTTGGGTATGACGCCCGACAGGTGATCCTCGCGCGGCCACAGACCGATCTCCTCACGCTTGACGTTCGGATAGTTGAGCACGCAGTGTGCCCAGCGATCCGACTTGATGCTGGCAAACCAGGTGTTCGAGTACTGGTCATAGGGGTAGGCCACGGCTTCGGCATGCCAGGCCTTGCCCACGCCTTCCGCGCTGCCGCCGAGAATGCCGATGTTGCCGGTCATGGCCTGCAGGGCTGCCGCCATGCGGTTGTACTGCTCGCCGTACTCGGCACGTCCCGGCGCCCACGACGCCTTCAGAGCTGCCGGCTTGGTGGTCGCGTAAAGATGCGCCAGCTTCTTGATGTCGGCGGCGCTGACGCCACAGATCGAAGAGGCCCATTCGGGGGTCTTCGCCACCCCGTCGTACGTGCCCAGGATGTAATCCTTGAAATTCTCCTGGCCGTTGGGTGACCGTCCCGCCCACTCGGGCATGGTGCCGGCATCCATGCCCATGCAGAATTTGTCGATGAAGGCCTGATCGTGCAGATTGCTGGCAAAGATATAGTGCGCCATGCCCGCCAGCATGGCGGCATCGGTGTTGGGCTTGATGGGAATCCACCAGGCGTCGTACGCAGCAGCCGAGTCGGTGTATTGCGGATCCACCACGACGAACTTGCAGCCGTTCTGCTTGGCCATCCGCATGTAATAGAAGGTATTGCCGCCGTGGAACGTGTAGGCGGGATTCCAGCCCCACATGATGATCAGTTTCGCGTGCGCGAACGTGTCGTCCTCGTTGCCGTCCTCGATGGTGCCGAATGTCCAGCGCGAACTGGTGGTGGTGCCCTGGTAGGACGGCACCGACCATGAACTGGTGCGGCAGCCGAACATGCCGAGGAAGCGCCCGAGCAGGCCTTCGATCTGATCCGACTTGTGCAGCACGCCGTAGGAAGCCCCGGCATAACTCTGGTCGAGCAACGCGGTCGGCCCGTAGGTATCGCGGATGCGAATCATGTTTTCCGCCACGAGGTTGAGCGCCTCGTCCCAGGAGGCGCGCTTGAATTTTCCTTCGCCCCGCGCGCCGACCCGGATCATCGGATACAGCAGCCGCTCCGGCGAGTAGATCCTTGCACGATAGGAGCGTCCGCGCAGGCAGGCGCGCAATTGCGGCATCTCGAAAGTGTCCGTTCCCCACTTGTCGCCCTGGAAAGTGCCGTCGTCGGTCGACAGGCGCACGATCACGTCACCCTTCTTGTGGGCGATCAGCATGTGGCGCGAGCCGCAGTTGTGCGCGCAGGAAGTCGGCACGACCGTAAGCTCGTCGTCACGCGGATAGGGCTCGTAGGCAAAAGCCCCCGCCTTGCCTGACTTCAACCCGAGGGCCGCTGCGCCGCCCAGCGCAGCCGACGCCTTCAGAAAACCACGACGGTCCGTCCTGAGAACATCGTCAAGAAACGACAGGTCGATCTTGCTCATTTTTTCCCCTTCTCGACAAATGCTTGCCGCGATTTTGTTTTCTCAGGCAACAGCGTCTCGCCAGCGGCTTCCGGCTTTTCCTCGGCCACAGGGATGCCCAACAGGAATCGCGGCTCGGAACTCGTGGGACGATCGCGCGCCCAGTCGGGCACTTCCTTGTCCATGCCCGGCCAGTCATGCCTCGGGTAAGGATAGGAGCTGCGATACCAGCTACGGCCGCCGTGACAGCCGTAACAGACATCGCTCGATTGCCTGCCGGCCGTCTCGATGGCGTCGGCCTTGAGGTAATTCACCTGGTGACGCTGCGTCCGGATGCCGTCATGGCAGAGCAGACAGTTGTTCGAAAAGGCTTCTCGCGATTGCGGCCACGATTCCGGCAGGCCCATGACCTGATAATTGAACTGGCCATGGCAAAGCTGGCAGGTTTTGGGATGGACCGTTTTCCTCAATGTGAACGAAGCTGACGCGTCGTTCGCAGCGGGCGACTGCTCGCGCGGATCCGAACCCTGGTGACAGGTATTGCATTTCAGGTCCATGACCTGCCTCGCAAAGGGGGTGGCCAGATGACGGCGGTGAAACGTGTCCTGGTCTCCCGTATAGGTGTCGAGGGTCTGATACCACGCCAGCACTGACGAGGCCTTGACGCCGGCGGGCGATTCGGCCCGTGGCTTGGTGCCGAGCACGTCGTGATGACACGCTAGACACTGGTCATCGGTAGCCTGCTCGATGGCCGGCTTGAAATGGATCGGGTCCCACTTGGCCCGGTGGTAACGGTCCCACGCCGCATCTTGCGCGGAGACCACGACAGCGCAGACCATCAATGCGAGAAAAAGGCCAGCCTGGATTACCCAGCCAGAAACCCCTGCACGCGCCCGATCGTCGACGTCTAGTTGTTCAAGCGCATTCATGCTTGCTCCGTGTGATCGTGTCTTCATAACAATCATTTCAGCCCGCGATTCGCTGGCTTCATAAACGAGCTCGATGGGTGGGGGCCAGGCATAGGCTCGCGCTGCCCCCTCACCGATGAAGTCCGGGGCGACCCCCCGACTTCATCGCACGCTGGAACTGCTTTACCAGCGCGGGCTCCAGGAGCCGCCCATCCCGGACATGCCACCCATGCCCTGCATGCCTTGCATTCCGGACATACCACTCATGCCGCCCATGCCGCCCATCCCGGACATGCCGCCCATGCCGCCCATCCCGGACATGCCAGACATGCCGCTCATGCCGGTCGGTGCGGCGACCCAGACCACGCCATAGCCGGGCAGATAGGCATAGTTGCCGGACATGCCGCTCATGCCGGACATGCCACCCATGCCGCTCATTCCGGACATACCACCCATGCCGCTCATCCCGGACATGCCACCCATGCCGCCCATGCCCTGCATGCCTTGCATTCCCGACATACCACCCATGCCGCCCATGCCCGACATACCGCTCATGCCGCCCATGCCCGACATACCACTCATGCCACCCATGCCCGACATGCCACCCATGCCCGACATGCCGCTCATGCCACCCATTCCGGACATGCCGGTCGGTGCAGCGACCCAGACCGCGCCATAGCCCGGCAGATAGACGAAGTTACCGGACATGCCGCCCATGCCTGACATGCCGCTCATGCCACCCATTCCG
>JBAPWR010000296.1:0-4504 GCA_049283775.1 Thiobacillus sp. | reverse complement strand
CTGCTCCAAGGGTGATGTAGCTCAGTCGGTTAGAGCATCGGATTCATAATCCGGGGGTCGGTGGTTCAAGTCCACTCATCACCACCACATTCTTTTCGTTGCTGCCTTAATTCAGAAGCGGCGGCGAAATCCCTGCCCCCAGTCTATTCACTGTCCCGGCATATGATCCAAGCAACCGCAGTCGACCGCTATACCCTCCGATCGAGTTCGCACGAATGCAGCGCCCAGGCGCTCCCGGGCACTCCGCCGCTAGCGGGCAACGCTACGCACCCGCTGCCACGTCCGGTCGCGCGCCTGCCTTTGTCGCGCCTCCTTGCCTACCCGGGTAGGCTGCGTCGTTGCTTCGCGGCAGACACCCGCCCAAACGCACCATCGGGTGCGCTCGACTACGGTTGCTAGGATCATGAAAAAAATCTACATCAAAACCTTCGGCTGTCAGATGAACGAGTACGACTCGGATAAGATGGCCGACGTGCTCAATGCGTCCGAAGGCCTGACTCCGACCAGCACGCCGGAAGACGCCGACGTCATCCTCTTCAATACCTGCTCGGTGCGTGAGAAGGCCCAGGAAAAGGTGTTCCACGACCTCGGCCGGGTGCGCCACCTGAAGCAGGCCAATCCCAAGCTCATCATCGGTGTCGGCGGCTGCGTGGCATCGCAGGAGGGCGCAGCCATTGTCGCGCGCGCGCCCTTCGTCGACGTGGTGTTCGGCCCGCAGACGCTGCACCGCCTGCCTGAACTGATCGCGCAACGTCGTGAAACGGGGCGCGCCCAGGTCGACATCAGCTTCCCCGAGATCGAGAAATTCGACCACCTGCCGCCGGCTCGGGTGGAAGGCGCCTCGGCCTTCGTCTCGATCATGGAAGGCTGTTCGAAATATTGCACTTTCTGCGTCGTTCCCTACACCCGCGGCGAAGAAGTCTCGCGCCCGTTCGACGATGTCATCGCCGAGGTGGCCAGGCTGGCGCAACACGGGGTCAAGGAAGTCACGCTGCTGGGTCAGAATGTCAACGCCTACCAGGGTGCGCTGCACGAGGGCGGTGCCGCCGACTTCGCTTTCCTGCTGGAAATGGTGCACGAGATTCCCGGCATCGAGCGTATTCGCTACACGACGAGCCACCCGCGCGAGATGACGCAGCGGCTGATCGACTGCTACGGCAAGCTGCCCAAGCTGGTGTCGCACCTGCACCTGCCGGTGCAGTCTGGTTCCGACCGCATCCTCGCAGCGATGAAGCGTGGCCACACCGTGCTCGAGTTCAAGTCCATCGTGCGGAGATTGCGTGAACAGCGCCCCGACCTCTGCCTGTCCTCGGATTTCATCGTCGGCTTCCCGGGTGAGACCGAAGCCAACTTCGAGGCGACGATGAGGCTGATCGAGGAACTCGATTTCGACGCCAGCTTTTCCTTCATCTACAGCAAGCGCCCCGGTACGCCGGCGGCCGATTACCCGGACGACGTCAAGTCTGAACTGAAGACCCAGCGACTGATGCGACTGCAGGCGCAGATCGAGGCGCAGGCGCAAAAAGTGAACCAGGCCATGGTCGGCAGCGTGCAGCGCGTGCTGGTCGAGGGCCACGCCCGCAAGAATGCCGAAGAACTAGCCGGGCGTACCGACAACAACCGCATCGTCAATTTCGCCGGTCAGCCGCGCCTGATCGGGCAGTTCGTCGACGTCACCATCACCCAGGCCCTGCCGCACAGCTTGCGCGGCGAAGTTGCCATCACCGAGACCGAGAACATTTGAAGACCGACATCGTCGAATTGCGTCTGGCGCCGGAAGACAACCGGCGGCTGGCCAACCTGTGCGGTCCGATGGACGAGAACCTGCGCCAGATCGAGGCGGCTTTCGATGTCACCATCGGCCGCCGCGGCGCAAGCTTCCGGGTCAGCGGTGATGCAGCGCAGGCCGAGAAGGGCGCACAGGCGGTCGAGCATTTCTACAATCGTGCGCACGACGAGCTTTCCCTCGACGACATCCAACTCGGCCTGGTCGAGATCACCCGCGGCCGTGCCGACGAGGAGGGCCCCGCGCTGCGCACCCGCCGTGCCGACCTGCGTGCGCGCACGCCGCGGCAGGGTGAATACATCGAGCAGATCCGCAGCCACGACATCACTTTCGGCATCGGCCCCGCCGGTACCGGCAAGACCTATCTGGCCGTCGCATGTGCGGTCGACGCGCTGGAGCGCGAGCAGGTCAAGCGCCTGGTGCTGACCAGGCCGGCAGTCGAAGCAGGTGAGCGGCTGGGGTTCCTGCCGGGCGACCTGACGCAGAAGGTCGATCCCTATCTGCGTCCGCTTTATGACGCGCTCTACGACCTGATGGGCTTCGACAAAGTGACCCGGCTGATCGAGCGCCAGGCTATCGAAGTGGCGCCGCTGGCGTTCATGCGCGGGCGTACCCTCAACCATGCCTTCATCATCCTCGACGAGGCGCAGAACACCACGCCCGAGCAGATGCAGATGTTCCTCACGCGCATCGGCTTCGGCGCCAGGGCGGTGGTGACCGGCGACCCGACCCAGATCGACCTGCCCAAGCATGTCAAATCAGGCCTGCTGGATGCCGCCGAAGTCTTGCACGATGTGCGCGGCATCGCCTTTACCCATTTTCAGTCGGAAGACGTGGTACGTCATCCACTGGTGCAGCGCATCGTCACCGCCTATGCGGCGCGCAAGGATACCAAGTCGGGGCATGGCGCATCCTGAGCTGCATCTGTCGGTGCAATACGCCAGTCAGGAAGATGGCCTGCCGACGCGCGCGCAGTTTCGGCGCTGGGTCCTGGCGGCGCTCGAACAGCCTGCCGAAGTGACACTGCGCATCGTCGACGCTGACGAGGCGAGGCAGCTCAACCAGGATTTTCGCCGCAAGGATTACGTCCCCAACGTGCTCACCTTCGAGTATGGCGAGATCGCGCCAGGGGTGCTTGGCGGGGATATCGTGCTGTGTGCGCCGGTGATCGCGCGCGAGGCGCGGGAGCAGGGCAAGGCCCTGCGCGACCATTACGCCCACATGACCGTGCATGGCGCGCTGCATCTGCAGGGCTACGATCATCTCGACGCGGCTGACGCCGTCATCATGGAATCGCGTGAAGCCGTTATACTGGGGCGATTCCGCATCCCCAACCCTTATTTGTCCTGATTTATCCCGTATCCCATGGAGTCCGACAGTAGTCCCAAACCCAGTTTGCTCGAGCGCATCTCCCACTGGTTGATGCGCGAACCCGAAGACCGTGAGCAGTTGATCGAACTGCTGCACGGCGCCTACGAAAACAGTCTGATGGATGCAGACGCGCTATCGATGATCGAAGGCGTGCTGCAGGTGTCCGAGATGCGAGTCGGCGAGATCATGATCCCGCGTGCGCAGATGGACGTAGTCGATATCAACGATCCGCCCGAAGCCTTCATTCCCTTCGTGATCGAGACCGCGCACTCACGCTTTCCGGTAATCGATCGCGATCGCGATTCGGTCATCGGCATCCTGCTGGCGAAGGATCTGCTGCGGCATTACGCCGAGGAGGACGCCGACATCCGCGGCATGCTGCGCCCGGCGGTATTCATTCCGGAATCGAAGCGGCTGAACGTGCTGCTGAAGGAATTCCGCTCCAATCGCAACCATATCGCCATCGTCGTCGACGAGTACGGTGGTGTGGCGGGTCTGGTGACGATCGAGGACGTACTGGAACAGATCGTCGGCGAGATCGAGGATGAATACGATTTCGACGAAACCGAGGACAACATCATCCGCGAGCAGGATGGCGCATTTCGCGTCAAGGCTGCGACCGAGATCGATGACTTCAACCAGATGCTCGGCGCGCACTTTTCAGACGACGAATTCGACACCGTGGGTGGGCTGGTCGTGTCGCGATTCGGCCACCTGCCCAAGCGTGGCGAAAGCGTCGGTTTCGACGGCTTCGAGTTCACCGTCCTGCGGGCAGACAGCCGTCGCCTTCATACCCTCCGCGTATCGCGTCTGGCGTCAAGAGAAGACGAACGACCGTAAGCCCGGGTCGGGCTTTTTACTGCGTCAAAACCCACTTCGCCAAGGTAGTGGCATCCGCCGCGCTGACCTTCTGTGCCGGCATCGGGACCTTGCCCCACTTGCCTTTGACGCCCTTGACGATGCCGTCGGCCAGCATCTTTTCAGCGTCCTTATGGCCCTTGTATTTGGCAGCAATCTCCTTGAACGAAGGGCCGAGCTTCTTGGCCGCGACCTGATGGCAGGTCATGCACTTGCTCTTGTTGGCGAGATCGGCGCTGGCCAGCGCAGGCGCGGACAGCAGGGGGGCGGCAACGAACAGGACGGCAGCAAGCAGTTTCATATTTCGGCTCCAATTAAAAGGATAACAGCATCCTTTTGAAAGTGTATTAGGAAAGTCTGATTTAAGTCCAGTGGGTGTGACGATAGGCCGCACCCGCGCAAAAAAAGGGACGCCGCGGCGTCCCTTTGTTGTTGCAACCGGACCGAAGATCAGTTGACCTTGGGATCCAGTTCGCCCTTGTCGTAGCG
>JBAPWR010000295.1:0-6268 GCA_049283775.1 Thiobacillus sp. | reverse complement strand
CTGCCGCCCGCGCCCACACCAGCAGCACCACCAGCAGGATAATGCCGAGCACCAGCAATTCGCGGATATGGTGCCAACCCTCGCGCAGGCAGTAGCCCATCACCGGCTTGCGTCCCTTGGACAACTGACGGCTGATCGAATACAGACCCACCGCCAGCGCCGGGCCGATGAAGACGAAGCCGGTGGCAAGTCCGACATAGAGCGCGATGGCGCCGAAGCGCCAGGTGAGCGCGGCGATCAGCGCGCTCAATGCTGCGAGGACCAGACCGTAGCTCAGGCTGAGCCGCGGCGCCCGGGTCAGGTCCTGCCAGCCGAGGCGCAACCAGCGCAACGGTGCAGTCATTTCCAGGGTGCGGCAGGGGGCGACGAAGGGCTTGTTTTCCGGCGACTCGGGCATGCCGGATTCGGACAGTTCAGACATCAGGTTTCCTCCCTCAATGTTTGCCTGGGTTTGCTCCTCCCGCGCCCCTTCCTGGTTTTTTTTTGCGGTGCGGGCAGATCGAATCAGCGGAACAAATTCTATGCCCGTCAGCATCATTATTCGACAGTTTTTATCGCAGCCCGAAACCCGTCTGTCCGCAGCCTCCGACCCCGCCCGGTGCTGTTAGGGGCTTGATCTGCCGCTGCGAGGCGGGCATTCTGGACACATGCACCCCGCTCACGTCCATGCCCTCAGCCAGACCGACCTGCTCGAACTGGACGCTTTTCTCCACTCCCCCGCCTGCGGGCACGAGGCGATGAGTCTCTCGCGCGCACACGGCTTTCTGACTGCCGCCGCCAGCGGCCCCGAGCAGCTCGAACCGGGAGAGTGGTTGCGGCTGGTGTTCGACGAGCCGGTATTCGAGAACGCCACACAGGCAGAAAACATGCTGGCGCTGGCGCTGCGCCTCTACCAGGAAATCGAGACCAGCCTGAAGCAGCCCGGCGAGTTTCGCCCGGTGCTCGATTTCGTGCGCGACGGCTCAGGCGCGACGAGCGTCGATGCCTCTGCCTGGTGCCAGGGCTATTTCTCGGGCATGTCGCTGTGCCGCGAACACTGGGCGGTACACGGCCGAGGCGTACTGAACGGCCTGCTGGCACCGATATTCCAGCTGCTGCGATCGGCGGGTTCTCGCGGGGATGCGCTGCATCTGCAGTTGTGCGGCGGGCTGCCCGCCACGGCCGAGGCGGTTTACCGTTACTGGCGCGAGCTCGAGACAACCGAAGCAAGCCAGGCTGGCAGTTAGTTCACGCCCTCGCTGTCCTGCAGCTTTACCGCTCATGTCTCGCAGGACGTGCTGCCCAAAAGCACGTGTACGCATTGCAGGACTCGGCGGCCTGGCTCTTTTGAGCGCGTCGACATGGTTTGTTACCCTCCAAAAAGGCACTGTACGCAGATCGGGCTGTATGCAGGGTCTTGATCGACCCAACCGGGTTTTCTTCAATCAAGCACAGGGAATCAAGCAATGAAAGCGAACACGTTGATCTTCACACTGGTTCTGTCTCTCGGTCTGGCGGCATGCGGTCAGGAGCAGCAGGCAGAAAGTCCGGCAAGCGATACCGCCGCACCCGCCGTCCCGCAGGCAGTCGAACCGGCCGCACCGGCCGAAGCTGTCGCCGACGCGGCAGCCGTGGTCGATGCCCAGGCGATCTTTGCCGCCAGATGTGCCGCCTGTCACGGCAAGAGCGGAGAAGGCAGGGGTTCCAATCCCAAACTGGTGGGACTGTCCGCCACCGACATCGAATCGCGACTGAAGGATTACCGCGCCGGCAAGCAGATGGGACCGATGACCGGAGTCATGGCCGCCGCAGCGAAATCCCTTAGCGACGAGCAGATCGCCGCCCTGGCCGGGTATCTGGGCGAATAGGTTTATCCGCCGCCTGCGGGCTTGAAAAACGCGGCGGAGCCGGGAGGCTTCCCGGATGATCGATCCCGGCCGGGGCCGGATGCCTGGCCCGAATGCCCAACTCGAGAGAAGTTCATCGTGGCGAAATGGCCACCGGTCTTGATACTGCTCGGAGTTGCTGCAACTGGCCGAACAGCCACTCGCCGCTCGGCTGCGGCGCCTGGCTTCCGCACTGCACCGAGTAAGCCTGGCCGCTGATGCTGCTGCGGGTGGCGGCCCGCTCGATGAACTGTTCGGCACTGGCGACCGCGCCCTTGCCCTGCAGGTAATCCAGCTTGCGCTGCAGATGCGCCCTGGCCTCGGCCGGGGCATGCCAGCTGCCATTGCGCTTGAACCTGCACGCCGATGCCTCGATCCGCGAAAGCAGCGATTCGATCTCGGCACGCTCTGCGAGCGGCAAGGTGCCGGCATGGGCGGCTCCGGCGACAAGCATCAGCATGGCAATCAGTGCGGCGCGACCAAGCATGGCGGTTGCTGTGTGGAGGAAAAGACGAGGTGGTGTCCTGCGCCCCGCTTCCGCGCTGCGGACAGTCAACCGAGCCATCAGTCCTGCGCCTGCGCCAGCTTGCTGCGCAGGGACTCGATCACCGGCTCGGCATATTCCTGCATCTCCGGCGGCATCACTTCGAACAGATACTCGATCTCGTCCAGGGCCGCCTCGATCTCGTTGCGCCGAGTCAGTTGCGGCAGCGACCGCGCAATGTCGTGCAGGGTACGGTAGGGAGTCACGCCGCTCATGCCGGACACCCCGGCAACCCATGCGCCCTGCAATTGATCATGGACAGACCACCCGGCAGCAAGCGGGTTGTGCTCGACGGAAAACAACAGACACGCTCAGGCATGATGATCCCCTGTTGGATGCCGACCGGAGTCGGCTGGATTCGGTACCCGCTCGCCATGCTGCCACAAAAAAACGCCGACGGTCACCTGCCCGCGTGCTCCTGTCCCACCAGTCGTTCAGAAATCACGACGCGAGTGCAGGAACCCCGCTTTGATTTCATTGCGACCTCCTTCAGACACACGGTCAGAACAGCGTCCCCGAAGCGGGTCCGGCATGCAGTTCATTGTGGAGAGACGACGCAGGCCGGGTGCGTCCGTCGGGCGGAGAAATGCAACGGTAGGCTGCGGCAGGGTGCCGGCGCGGCAGAGGCGCAGAGGTTTCCCCTTTTCGCCGCACGCTGCATATACTGACTGGCGAATTTCCTTTTTAATCATCCGGAGGCCGCCATGAAAAACTCCCTGCTCACCGCCCTGCTGGTGTCGTTCCTTGCTGCGCCGCTCGCCGCACTCGCCGTCGACCCCGCCAGCCTGCCCGGCATCAAGAAAACCAAACTCGGCCTCTACATCGAGGCGAAGGAGGTGCCGGATTTCCTCAAGAAGAATCCGAAAGCGCTGTTCCTCGACCTGCGCACGCCCGAGGAACTGCTGTTCGTCGGGGTGCCGCAGGGCATCGACGGCAACGCCCCGTTCGGCATCATGAACTACAACAAGTGGGACGAGAAAAAGAAGACCTATGTACGCTTCCCCAACCCGGACTTCCTTTCCCAGTTCGAGTACTGGGCGTTGGACAAGGGTACCGAGAAGACCGACCCCATTCTGCTGATCTGCCGCTCCGGCGACCGCAGCGCGCTCGGTGCCGATTTTCTGGCGAAGCAGGGCTACACCAACGTCTGGTCGGTGGTCGACGGCTTCGAGGGCGACATGGCCAAGGAAGGCCCGAACAAGGGCAGGCGCGCGGTCAACGGCTGGAAGAATACTGGTCTGCCCTGGGGCTACGACCTCGACAAGACCAAACTGCTGCTGCGGGAGTGAATTAAACCTAGAAACCGCAGTTGGACGCGCCCGAGGGTGCGTCTGATCGAGTGTCTGCCACGAAGCAACGACGCCGCAGGCCGGGGCCTGCAAGGAGGCGCGAGAGCGGAGTCGTTGCCGCGTGAGCGGCTGTACGAATCCGGCCTGCCCCTTGCGGGTGCAAAGGCAGGCGCGCGAGCAGGCGTGTCATCGGGCGCGTAGCGGTCCCACCCAAGTGGTGAGTGTGATCGAAGGCAGAAAATCCACTATCCATGCGGTCGTTTCATGGCGATAAGCGGTCAACTGAGGTTTCTAGGTTCAAGGAGCGGGCACCGCCGTCCAGTTCGTGCTGCGCTGACTGCAGCAGGCGCTCAAGCGCCTGCCTTTTATCCCCGGCCACTGGCTCGCCGTCGACATAGAGGCTGACCAATTCCAGCGGCCCCTCGCCGAGGGCGCGGACCGCGATGTCGTCCGGCACGATGGTCGCGCGTCCCAAGCCCCTGCGTGTCGGCCAGTCGACATGGCCATAGGCGTGGTAGACGAGCTCGGCGCAACCGAGACGATCACGCGTCTGCACGTCGTAATTGAAGTCGTAGCGCTTGCCCATTTCGCGCAAGCCCTGCAGGATCGCTCGCGCCTTTTCCGATGGTCCGGGGTGGCTGTGGCGCAGCACCGCGAGATCATCGACATTGAGAAAATGCCGCAGCGAATTCAGTTCCACGCCGGAACGCAAGGCCTCGGCCACCCGCCGCCCGGAGCGGATATCGCGTTGATACGGCTGCATCACCGGGTCATCCCAGACACCCAGCGCCCTGAGCTCCTGCTCCGTGCCGACCCAAAGTGCGGCATGGCCCCAGTAGCCGGGGATGAAGGCATCGGTCAGGCGAAACGGGGTGCGTTCGATCAGGATGTCGCCCGCGCGCAACGTGTCTGCCAGTTCCTTGCCCACATCGCTGCGGCCGTAGAGCTTGCCGCGCCGGCTCTCCACCAGCCCGATCGTGTTGCCGAAAATCATGCTGACCATGTTGAGCCCCTCATCCTTGAAGCGAACCAGGGACTCGACGGTGAAGGGAACGTAGAACTCGATCTTGTGCCCGAGGTAGCTCAGCGGAGAGAAGTCCCGGGTCATGCTGTAGGAAGGGCTCTGGATGATGATCTCGTCGAGAAAGCGCAGGTGCTCGTCCTCGGCCAGCAGGTGCCGGTGTTCCTCGATCGCCTCCTCGTAGTAGGCGATCGCGCGGCGTACGCGATTGCGGGTGTCTTCAGAAGCGAACGACAGCGACATCCGGTTGAGTTCACCATAGTCGATGTCATAGCCGACGTCCTTGTTGTTGAGCAGCAGCCGTAGCCGCGGCTCCTCCTGATAGAGCGAAATGGCGAGGAGATAGTTGTCGTACAGCACCAGCGCCGCGGACAGCGAGATCATGATGCCCTTGAGACGCTGCGCCGGCGTCAGGTCCTTGACCGGCGGTTTCGTTTCCAGCCAGCACTCGTGTGCCTCGCCCACCTGGTACAGACGCTTGCGCAGCTTGAGATGCTCGGAAAGTCCGGCGTTGAGTTCGACCAGATCCTTGCCGGGCAACGGCTCCCTGCGGTCGAGTGCGGACTGCAGGCGTTGGATCAGGCGCACGGTCTCGCCACGATAGACCAGCGACTCCTCCACCATCGGACGGTAGTCGTCGATCTCCCGGTTCAACGCCTCGGTACGTTCCGCCTCGGTTTCTTGCCCGTGCACCTGGGCCGCATGCTCCCAGCAGCGCAGGCGCGCCTCCAGCTTGTCGAAGCTGCCCGGGAACTGGGTGACCACCGCGCGCACGGCGGTCTCGGTCACCGGCTGCATGAATGCGCAGCCACTGAGCATGGCCACCGGCAGAAGCAATGCGGCAAGGCTGAAGACGCTGCTCTGGCAAGTCATGGATTTTTATTGGTCATCTACCTGGAGAGGACTGCCTGACAGGCTTTCCCCGTTCAGATTAAGTTAATGGAACCCGACCCGGTGAATCAATAGTGTGACCGAGAATGCGCCCGGGAGGAGTATCGTTGAGAGCATGACCAGACAGGGAGCCCGATATTGAAGCCGAACTACCAGTACGAAAAGCGGCAGCGCGAATTGGAAAAGAAGAAAAAGAAGGCCGAGAAGGCACTCAAGAAATCCGTCAACACCGAGACGCCGCCGGCCATGGAAGCGCCCGTCCCGCCTAAACCCGAATAGCTGAACTCGCCGCGCTTTTCAGCATGCACGGCTGCGCGGGCGCGGATTTTCATCTGTTTCTGAGACTCCCCGAGCAGTCGAGGAGGGGTCGATGTTGAACAGGACAAGCGTCATGCTCATGCTCGCGTTTTCATGCGGGATCCACTAGGGCGCGCTCGGCGAGCATGCGGTGAGTACACAGAAAAGCACGGTCTCGCGGGTCGAGCTGATCAATGCCGAGCTCGCCGAATTTCCCGGCAAAAAAGCGCGTCTCTACACGGTCGAGCTCGCCCCGGGCGCGATCACCCCGCGGCATCGCCATCCCGGGCATTACTTCAGCTACGTTCTCGAAGGCACAGGAGTCCTGGAAGAGGACGGCAAGCCCGAACGCAGCCTCAAG
>JBAPWR010000294.1:0-1644 GCA_049283775.1 Thiobacillus sp. | reverse complement strand
GGCCTCGCCCGTGGTGGGCGGGGCGAATTCGCCGGTGACGGATTCCAGCACGTCCTGCAGGGTGACCATGCCCTGCACCTCGCCGTATTCGTCGACCACCAGCGCCATCTGCGTGCCGGATGCACGGAAGTGATCGAGCAGTTCCATGCCGGTCAGGCTCTCCGGGACGAAGACTTCGGTCTGCGCCAGCACCGCGAGATCGATGGGCTCGCCCTTGACGGTGAGGTTGAGCAGCTGCTTGCTGGTGACGATGCCGATCGGCTCGTCGAGGCCGCCCTTGCACAAAGGGAAGCGCGAATGCTCGGATTCGACCACCAGCTTGAGGTTGTCGTCGAGCGGGCTTTCGAGGTCGAGATAGACGATGTCGGCGCGCGGGATCATCAGCGAGCCGAGCAGGCGATCGTCGAGGCGGAAGACGTTGCGCACCATCTCGTGCTCCTGGCGCTCGATCACGCCGGCGACGGAGCCCTCTTCCAGCATGGCGCGGATCTCCTCCTCGGTGACGACCGGAGCTGCCTGCTGGCTTTTGCCCATCAGCCTCAGCAGGCCGTCTGTGGACAGCGACAACAGCAGGACGAAGGGGCGGGTGAGTTGCGACAGCAGACGGATCGGGCGCGCCACCGCACGGGCGATGCCTTCGGGATGGAACTGCGCCAGGCGCTTGGGAACCAGTTCGCCGATGACGATCGAGACATAGGTGATGATGATCACCACCAGTCCGGTGGCGGCGACATAGCTGATGTCATGATCCAGCCCCAACGTCTGCAGCCAGACGATCAATGGTGCGGCGAACGCAGCCTGGCCGACGATGCCGCTGAGGATGCCGACCGAGGTGATGCCGATCTGCACCGTCGACAGGTAGCGCGTCGGCGTGTCGCCGAGCTCGATGGCGATCTGCGAGGACTTGTCGCCGTCGTCGGCCAGGCGCGTCAGCCGCGAGCGGCGCGCGGTGGCGAGGGCGAGTTCGGACATCGAGAACAGCCCGTTGAGCAGGATCAGGAGAAGAAGGAAGAGGATTTCCATGGGCGTCCGGGTCGATGAATGGAAGGACTTGGCTGCCTGGCTGGGCGAGGCAGGGTAGGCGTCGTCCGGTCAGGCAACCGATCAAGGATACTGTAGGAATCGGCGAGCAGCGTCATCAGTCGGCTCCGCCCGAGCCTTGTTTCGCTGCGGCGGGGCATGGATGCGTGGAGCGACTGAAGAGCGGTTCAAGCCGGGAGGCATTGCTGCCGTAGATAGGCTGTGGGGTATGCCCGCATCGCTAGCGGTAGGGAGGTGGAACGATCTGGCCGGCGGTTGCGACAGGATGGATTCAAGCAATGTTCAAGGAGAGTTTATGAAAATCGGGTTGATTTCGCTGTCGCTGTTGTGCGCGACCAGTCTGGCCATGGCGCAGGGTGCCGAGCAGCAGGCCGCCGAACCGGCTGCCACCCAGACGCAGGAACAGGCGCAAACCCGGTCGCAGGCCAAGGACCAGGCGACGCGCAAGGAACGGCCGCGTCAGGGGGGTGATATCCGCCAGTGCCTGGATCGCAAGAGCAACCAGGAGATTCATCGCTGCGCGGAAAAACAGCGCAGGAAGTAAATCCAGGTCCTTTTCGAGGCCAACAGCGCCCGGCCCGACACCGCGACAAGGTGCCGGGC
>JBAPWR010000293.1:0-2440 GCA_049283775.1 Thiobacillus sp. | reverse complement strand
ACATAAGGAGACGACATCATGCAGCGCATCGAAAATGGCAGGGATTTCACCAGAGTGCTCGCTTCGCTTCCAGTCGAGCAGCAACATGATTTGGCCAAGCGTTTCATTTCCAGTGTCATCCATCTATCGAACAGCCCGCGTCTGGCTCCCCTGCAGGACCTGCTCTCTAGGCCGTCATGTTCGATCGATGACATCAGGGCGGCACACGACATCGCGCGTTCGGTCTATGTAGAGAGTGCCCCGGGTTCCGACCTTTCGGAAGTCAGATTCGAGTGCCAGGCTACCCATTTCATCGCCCAGGCGGTGATGGCCTGCAGTTCGCCGACCGCCAAGGTGAGCGGACCGCTTCATCTGGCGCAGAAGGTGGCGAACTACTGCCGTATGGCTCAGGCCTGTTCGACCATGGCCCATGGCGATGAGGGCCCCGACTTCGCCAAGGCGGAGGCGGAATACAACAAGGCGGTTCAGCAGCAGTTCCAGATTGCCAACGATTACCTGGCCGCGAAGGCTTCATAGTTTTCATGTGGCGGCCAGCCGCGTGCGCTGGCCGCCCCCTGTCTATCATTCCCGCTCAACGGGTTGGCGTGCTTTCTTGATCGCGCCGCGCTTCAGCTTGCTTTCCAGACGCCTTTTCTTTGAAGCCAGGGTAGGGCGGGTCGCATGTCGCGGCTTGTCGAACGTCGCGGCTACCCGAATCAGCTCCAACAGACGCTGCAGGGCGTCATCGCGGTTGCGTTTCTGGCTGCGAAACCGCTCGGCTTCGATGATCAATATGCCGTCGCGTGTCATGCGGCGCCCGGCCAGGGCGATCAGTCGGGCTCGCACAGCGTCGCTGAGGGCCGGCGAATGGGCGACGTCGAAGCGCAGCTGTACCGCAGTCGAGACCTTGTTGACGTTCTGGCCGCCCGGTCCGGAGGCATGGACGAAAACCTCGTGGATTTCGCTTTCGTCGAGTTCGATGGTGTCGGTGACGGGGATCATGGTCGGGGCGATTTTGCAGGATGCAGGGACTGCCTGCTGCCGAGAGCCGTCCCGGCAGCGAAAGACAGACCGTTAAGCAAGCATAGCCGCCGATCGCCAGAACTGCACCGGTCCGGTTGCGGTTGTTAAATTTCCTGCATGGCTTGAAATCCGGTTTTCCGTCCCGATACAAGAAAAACGACCCTGACGGAACAAGCCATGCCCCAAGACACCCCCCTCGAAGGCGAGGTCATCTCGGATAATCCGCAGTTGCCGGCCACGCCGCCGCTGCCGACCGAGCTTCATTTGCTGCCATTGACCGAGAAGCCATTTTTTCCCGCGCAGACCCTGCCGCTGTTGATGAACGAGGCGCCCTGGCTGTCGACGGTGGCGGCCATCGGCGACACGCCGCACCACATGGTCGGCCTGGTGGTGGTCAAGCCCGATAACACCGACGACGTCAAGCGCGCGGATTTCCGCAGTATCGGCACAGCGGTGCGCATCCACCACCCGGTGAAGACCGAGGGCAAGATGCAGTTCATCGCCGAAGGCATCCGCCGTTTCCGCATCGTCGAGTGGATTTCCGATACACCCCCTTACAAAGTCCGCGTCGAATACCCGAACGAGCCGGGCAAGCCTGATTCGGAGGAAATCCGCGCCTATTCCATCGCCATCATCAACACCATCAAGGAGTTGCTGCCGCTCAATCCGCTGTATTCGGAGGAGCTGAAGTTCTTCCTCAACCGCTATGGGCCGAACGAGCCGTCGCAGCTCACCGACTTCGCCGCCAGCCTGACCACTGCCTCGAAGCAGGAACTGCAGGAAGTGCTGGAGGCGCTGGCGCTGAAGAAGCGCATGGAAAAGGTGCTGGTGCTGCTGAAGAAGGAGCTCGACGTCGCGCGCCTGCAGTCGCAGATTCGCGAGAAGGTCGACGAAAAGATGAGCGCCCAGCAGCGCGAGTTTTTCCTGCGTCAGCAGCTGAAGGCGATCCAGAAGGAACTCGGCATCGCCAAGGACGACAAGACTGCCGAGCTCGACACCTTCCGCGAGCGCATCGCCAGGCTCGATCCCCCGGAACAGGCGAAGAAGCGCATCGACGAGGAGATGCACAAGCTTTCCCTGCTCGAGACCGGTTCGCCCGAATACACCGTCACCCGCAACTATCTCGACTGGCTGACGGTGCTGCCGTGGGGCGTGCTGACCCAGGACAAGCTCGATCTGGCGCGGGCGCGCAAGATCCTCGACCGCGACCATGACGGCCTCGAGGACGTCAAGGACCGCATCATCGAGTTCCTCGCGGTGGGGGCGATGAAGGGCGAGATGGCGGGCTCGATCCTGTTGCTGGTCGGGCCGCCCGGCGTCGGCAAGACCTCGATCGGCAAGTCGGTCGCCGAAGCACTGGGCCGCAAGTTCTTCCGCTTCTCGGTCGGTGGCATGCGCGACGAGGCGGAGATCAAGGGTCACCGCCGCACCTACATCG
>JBAPWR010000292.1:0-1946 GCA_049283775.1 Thiobacillus sp. | reverse complement strand
GCCCTGGGTGTCGCGCCTGTCGCCGCGGCGGCGACCAAGCTGGCGGGCGTCCGCGCCAGCGCCTACCGCCTGAGCGAAGACAGGACGCCGTACAGGGACATCACCGGCTACAACAACTTCTATGAATTCGGTACCGGCAAGGAAGATCCGTCGCGGCGGGCCGGCAGCCTGATCACACGCCCCTGGACAGTAACGGTCGAGGGCGAGGTCAAGCATCCGAGAACCTGGGATATCGATGCGCTGCTGAAGCTGGCGCCGTTGGAGGAGCGGGTCTACCGCATGCGCTGCGTCGAGGGCTGGTCGATGGTGATTCCATGGGTGGGCTTTCCGCTGGCCGAGCTGATCCGCCGCGCCGAACCGACCGGCAACGCGAAGTACGTCGAATTCGTCACGCTGCACGATCCGAAGCAGATGCCGGGACAACGCTCGCGCGTGCTCGACTGGCCCTATGTCGAGGGATTGCGGCTGGACGAGGCGATGCATTCCCTGACGATCCTCGCGGTCGGCCTGTACGGCGAGGTGCTGCCGAAGCAGAACGGCGCCCCGGTGCGTCTGGTGGTGCCGTGGAAGTACGGGTTCAAGAGCGCCAAGTCGATTGTCGCGATCCGTTTCGTCGAAAGGCCGCCGCTGACTGCCTGGATGCGGGCGGCACCCAGGGAGTACGGCTTCTATTCCAACGTCAACCCGACGGTCGATCATCCGCGCTGGAGCCAGGTGAAGGAGCGCCGCATCGGCGAGTTTCGCAAGCGCGATACCCTGATGTTCAACGGCTATGGCGATCAGGTCGCGCGGCTCTATTCCGGCATGGATCTGAAGCGCTATTTCTGAGTACAGGGCGTGAGGCACATCGGCAAGCCGCTGTTGTTTCTGCTCTGCCTGCTTCCTTTGCTGCGTCTGATCTGGCTTGCCATGACCAATGGCCTCGGTGCCAATCCGATCGAGTTCATCACCCGCTCGACCGGCACCTGGACGCTGGTGGGGCTGCTGCTCACGCTGAGCGTCACTCCCTTGCGTCGCCTGACGGCATGGAATGAACTGATTCGCTACCGACGCATGCTCGGACTGTTCGCGTTCTTCTACGCCTGTCTGCACTTCACTACTTATATATGGCTGGACCAGTTCTTCGATCCGGAGAGCATCGCCCGCGACATCATCAAGCGCCCCTTCATCACCGTCGGCTTCGCGGCATTCGTCCTGCTGTTGCCGCTGGCCTTCACTTCCTCGCCGGCTCGGGCGCAACTGGCAAAGGCTGCATCGTCTGATCTACCCGATCGCGCTTCTGGGGGTGCTGCACTATCTTTGGCTGGTCAAGAAGGATGTCACCCAGCCACTGATTTACGGTGCCGTGCTCCTGATCCTGCTGGCTCTGCGCCTGCCTTGGGGTATGGCGATGCTGGCGGCGGTCGGCGGCAGATTCCGCCGGCGCGGTCGCTGACTTTCGCTGCGGACCATTCCGCGCTCGGGAGAGGTTCTGACGAAGTAATCAGTTCGTCTGCGAACCCGGGCCGGGAATGCTGTTGCAGACAGTGAAATAAAAAACGGGAGCTGACGCTCCCGTTTCAGATTGGGCAAGGCCCGATCTGTTAGAGCCCGAAAGGCTTGATGACCGGTGCCGCCGGTGCGGGGGAAGGTGCCGGCGCTGCTGCAGGGGCAGGCTTTGCCGGTGCCGCTTTTTTGGCGGCGGGCTTCTTGGCGGCGGGTGCGGCCCTCTTGGCGGCGGGCTTGGCTGCCGGTTTCTTGGCGGCGGGTGCGGCCCTCTTCGCTGCGGGCTTGGCTGCCGGTTTGGCGGCGGGCTTTTTAGCGGCGGGTGCGGCCTTCTTGGCTACGGGCTTGGCTGCCGGTTTTTTGGCCGGTGCTGCTTTTTTGGCTGCCGGCTTGGCGGCGGGCTTTTTAGCGGCGGGTGCGGCCTTCTTGGCTACGGGCTTGGCTGCCGGTTTTTTGGCCGG
>JBAPWR010000291.1:0-2630 GCA_049283775.1 Thiobacillus sp. | reverse complement strand
GAGCCAGGCTGCTAACCTATAATCCGAGGCTTGAAATAGAAAAGGAGATGTCACGATGTTTCGCCTGCTCTCTGTCCTGCTGATCGCTTTCCTCATGCCTCTGGCCCATGCCGCCGACGACGAAGCGACGGTCCCGATGAAGGCGGTACGCCTCGGCCAGCACAGCTATTTCGTCCAGGGTCTGCCGGGCGCGGCCTCGAGCGAGAACCAGGGGTTCATGTCCAACGCCGGCTTCATCGTCACCCGCGACGGGGTGGTGGTTTTCGACGCGCTGGCTTCGCCGCCGCTGGCGAAGAAGCTGATCGGTCTGATCCGGGAAATCACCGACCAGCCGATCTCGCATGTCATCGTCAGCCATTACCACGCCGACCATTTCTACGGGCTGCAGGAATTCAAGGCGCTTGGCGCGACCATCTGGGCGCATCGCCTGGCCGAAGGACAGACCCGCACCGATGACGCGGCGCTGCGCCTGCAGCAACGTAGGGAAGCGCTGTTTCCCTGGGTCGACGAAAACACCCGGTTGCTGGAAGCGGACTATTTCATCGAGGGCGATATCGATTTCGTCGTCGGCGGCGTCCATTTCGCCCTGCGCCATGTCGGCCCGGCCCACTCCGCCGAGGACCTGGCGATGATGGTGAAGGAAGACGGCGTGCTCTACGCCGGCGACCTGGTGTTCCGCGGCCGCGTGCCCTTCGTCGGCGACGCCGACAGCCGCAGCTGGATCGCGGCGCTCGACAAGCTGATCGCGCTCGAGCCCAAGGTGCTGGTACCGGGTCATGGCGCGGCCTCGCGCGATGCGCGCGCCGACCTGGTATTCACCCGCGACTACCTGGTCTTCCTGCGCGAGCAGATGGGCTGGGCGGTACGCGACTTCGTGCCCTTCGAAGAAGCCTACAAGCAGACAGACTGGTCGAAGTACCGCGCCATGCCGGCCTTCAACGAAGCCAACCGGGTGAATGCCTACAACCAGTACCTGCGCCTCGAGCAGGAGATGATGGAGTGATGCCCTAGGCTCGGCCGGGGGCCAATCTGTCGTCTATGCAACAGCCGGCGCGGTCCGGGCGGAATAATCGTACCTGCAACTCTTGAATTATCCCCATCATTAAATTAGCATTCGCTTAAATTCTGAGACTGGAGTCCCACCATGTTGAAACGCCCCGTATTTCTGACCCTGTCCGCCGCGACCCTGGCCGCCCTGCTGGGCGGTTGCGGCGACAAGCCCCTGACCTACCAGGCCGACATCAAGCCGATCCTCGACGCCAACTGCGTGGCCTGCCACGTCCCCGGCGGCACTGGCTACGACCAGACCGGCCTGCAACTCGACAGCTACGATGCCGTGATGAAGGGCACCAAGCTCGGACCCGTGGTGGTTGCCGGCTCCAGCGTCAGCAGCACCCTCTATCGCCTGGTATCCGGCCAGGCCGATCCTTCGATCCGCATGCCGCACGGCCAGGGCGCGCTGCCTGATGCCGATGTCTCCAAAATCGCCGCCTGGATCGACCAGGGCGCCAAGAACTAAACCGGACAAAGACTTTCAACAATGGCCAATCGTCAATTTCTGCATTTCAGCGCCCTGCCCATGTCCACGCGCATGGTCTACACCATGACGCTGCTGGTCCTCGGTACGGGCTATCTGTTCGCCATGCTGCAGGTGTTTTTCAGCCACGCCGGACTCGACGGCAATCCGAGGAGCATTTCCGCCCAGGACATCCGCATCGCCTATCACGGCAGCGAGAACGACACCCGCCTGGTCACCGCGCTGAAAGGCCCGATGGCCGGAATGCTGCCGGAAGACGAACGGGCGAAGATCTTCACCTGGGTGGATTCGGGTGCAAGTCAGGAGGTGTTCGAGAGCGATATCAAGCCGATCATCGATGAGCGCTGCCTGGCCTGTCATGACGGCAGCAACCCGCACCAGCCCACCTTCACCAGCTATGAAGAAGTTATGAAGATGGTGGCGAAGGATACCGGCGCGACCATCCCCACCCTGGTGCGCGTATCGCACATCCACCTGTTCGGCATCACCTTCATCTTCTTCATCGTCAGCAGCATCTTCACCCATGCCTACATGCGTCCGCTGTGGCTGAAGTGCGTGGTGATCGTGCTGCCTTTCCTGACCATCCTCACCGACATCTTCTCCTGGTACCTGACCAAGATGATCCCCGGCTTCGCCTGGTTCATCATCGGCAGCGGCGCGCTGATGGGCATCTCGTTCACGGTGCAGTGGGTCGTTTCGATGTGGCAGATGTGGTTCTACAGGGTGCCGGCCGAAATCGAGGAGTGCGGCGGCGTGCTGCCGGTCCTCGGACGCAGCACGGATTAAAGAAAACACGCATCTGCGGGACAAGACTGGCCGGGTTCACCCGGCCAGTTTGCAATTCAGGATGCAGTGCCTGTCAGCCGACAGTTTCGCGGTGCATGCCAGGCCGGCAATCGATCCTTCCATGTTCAACAGGAGCAAAGCATGAGCGCGCCGCACATTGTCATCCTCGGATCCGGGTTCGCCGCCCTCACTGCGGTGCGCGAACTGCGCCGGCGCGACCGCGATGTGCGGATCACGCTCGTCGCGCCCAAGGCTGAACTGATGTACTACCCCAGCCTGATCTGGGTGCCTGCCGGCCTGCGCCGCG
>JBAPWR010000290.1:0-7395 GCA_049283775.1 Thiobacillus sp. | reverse complement strand
GCAGGATCGACATCACCAGGCCGTAAATCGCGATGCCTTCGGCCAAGCCGATGTAGATCAGCGTGCGGCCGAACATCTCGGGCTTCTCGGCGATCACCGCCAGCGCCGCGGAGCCGATCGGTCCCATGGCGATGGCCGCACCGATCGCCGCCAGTCCGGTGGGCAGGCCGATGCCGAGTAGGGCCAGACCCTGGCCGATGCTGATTTCTCCGGCTGCCGCTGCCGCCGGCTCGGCTGCCAGCACGTCCTGCACCCCGAACAGCATCACCCCGGCCAGTCCCAGCCCGAACAGCACCAGGTTGGCGAGCATGCCGCCCTTCAACCAGCTGGCCGGCAGCTGCCGCGGCTGCAGCGTCAGCCAGACCCCTGCGACCAGGGTCGCCAGCACGGGCAATATCGTCAATGCAATCAAGCCATTCATGTTTTCTCCTTGCTCATGTTTTCATCAAACCCTGCTCCGCTCCGACGACAGCCGCAACGGCACGAATTCCACCCCATCCCCGCTGAAGAAGCGCGAGAAGCCCTCGTAATACATCAGGCGCAAGGCCTGGATGGCGACGATGGCCCCCTCCAGCACGATGATGACGACATTGCCCAGCACCAGGGTGATCCAGTGTCCGGCGCTACCGAGCCCGGCCGCGAGAGTGAACACCGCCAGCGCCAGCGCCACGTGATTGAGACTGAAGGCCGCCACACGCATGAACGACAGGGTATTCGAGAACAGGTTGATCGCGGTTTCCAGCGTTTCGATGGAAGTCACCAGGATCCGCTCGCCGAGTCCGGCCCTGGCCTCGATCCATTTGTACAGCGCCACCACCGCCAGGCCGAAAACGGCCAGCGCCCATGCCGGCTGGGCGAAATCAGCCATGCCGGTCAGACTCGCCAGCCCACCGACCGCACCGAGATAGAACGCCAGGCCGGCCAGGCCACCGGAGTCGAACAGCGCCTCGGCGACACGCCCGGCTGTCCACTTGTTGCGTACATTGACCAGCAGGGTGAAACAGATGAAGCCGACCCCGAAACCGACGGCAAGACCGAGCACCCGGATCGGATCGTGCAGGGGCGACAGCCAGACCGCTTCGATGATGTCCTCGTAGCCGAAGATGCTGCCGTAGAGCAGGCCGAACAGCATCGACACCGCGCCCGCCGCCACCCCGACCCAGGCCATCCGGCCGATGCGCGGCAGCAGTGCCAGCGACAGCAGCAGGATGACGCCGCCGTGGCCGATGTCGCCGAACATGGCACCGAACAGCAGCAGGTAGGTTAAGGCGAAGGGCAGCGCCGGATCGAATTCGCCGTAGCGCGGCACGCCGTAGCTTTTTACCAGCGGGATGAAGGGCTTGAGCCAGCCCGGATAGCGCACCAGCGAGGGTACGTGCGACGCTTCGCCCGGCGCCGGCTGGTGCAGGTCGAGCCAGTAGCGGCCGTGAAAGCGCATGGCCAGCATTTCCCGCAGCGCGTTCATCTGCCGGGTCGGCACCCAGCCGGCCAGCGCCACCAGGCCGCCCTTGCCGCACACGCCGGCGAGCGCCGCCTCGGCCAGCGGCCGGGCAAGGGCGACGCGCAACCGTGCCTCGTGCAGGCGCGGACCGAACTGCTCGCGCAGGCCGTCGACCACCCGACATTCGCGGCCGAAGTCCTGGTCCAGCCGGGTGCGTTCCGCTTCCAGCCAACTGCGTGCCGTCTGCGGATGCGTACGCAATTCGTCCGGTACCTCGAGTTCGCGCCAGCCGGCCTGGGCCAGCAGGCCCCGCACCTCGTCCTGGCGGACCCGCGGGCCGGCGATGACGGCGAAGGCCTGTTCGCCGACCTGGTCGAAGCGCGATACCAGGTAGCCGGTCATCGACAGCGCGTCGCTTACCCGCGCGAGGGCAGCCCCAGGCAGGCTGCCGATGTGGACTGCCAGCAGGCTGTCGCTACGCAGCAGGTGCGCGAGATCGACATTGAGCCGCTCCAGCCTGGCGAGGGTGCCCTCGAGCAGGTCGAGCCGGCTGCGCGCCTCGGCGATGCGGGCGGTGTGTTCATGATTCTCGAGACAGGCCACCCACACCGTCTTCAGCCAGTCGTTCAGTTCCTGCAGATCGGCGAGGGTCGGCGCTTCGGCCGCCTCGGGAAAATGCAGCGTCCCGGTGTCGCCGCATTGTTCGAGCAGCTTGGACAAGCGGCTGTCGGCCTCGAGCCAGGCTTCGCGATAGCGCAGCGCGGGCGACTCCGCCAGCTGTTCGAAACTGCAGGAAACCGGATTGAAGGCGCCGAAGCGCGCCAGTTCGAGCGCTGCATCCTGCGCCTCGGACGCCAGCATCAGCAATTGCACCTTGATCAGCGGTTCGGCGCGAAACATCACATCGCCCTTTCGGGATTCCGCTGCAACGCGAAGCGGATGGCGCCTTCGGACAGCCCGAGATGACGGCCCCGCAATACGGCACGGACGGCTCGCAGATCACGCTCCCGCAGGAGCAGATAGGCGAAGGCGCGGGCCATGCCGGGGGCACTGGAGTGAAGGGTCTGAGCGGCCAGTTCGGCGGTCAGCTGCTCCATGCGGATAAACACCGAAGGAACGTCTGCCGCCCCTGCCAGGCGTGTCTGCCACTTCGCTGGCAGCGCATCCAGTACCGCTTCAACACTGTCGAGTGACGACAGTTCGCGCAGCAGCCTGCCGGACAGGCTGTAGCGCGAGCCGAGCAGCAGATAGTAGACCTGCGCCGGCGGCAGCCCGTAGTTGAAGCGGTAGCGCAGCAGCCAGACCAGGTTGATGCGATCGATGAGGCACGCCATGAGATTGCGCAATGGCGCCCCCTCGGCCTTTTCCAGCGGCCGGGCGCGCTGGATCAGCCCCTCGTAGTAGCCGCGATCGAGCGCGGCATCGAGGTTGAACGGATCGCGGCTGTCCTCGAAGGCGCGTCGTGCCAGCCGCACGATGCCGGCATACGCTCCATTTTCCAGGCGCTGCAACAGTTCGCCGACATCCTCGGCGTGCGCCAGATCCTGGTTGTCGATGCGGCCGAACGGACCCATTGGCGTCAGCCTGGCCAACAGCGCCGCCGGGCGCTCGCCGGTCATCTTGCCGCGCAGCAGGGTCTTGACGTTGGATATCTCGAAACGGCCGGTCCAGTACATGATGAAGCTGCGCTCGTCACCGGCCAGCGGGCGTATCAGGACCTGGGTCTCGTCGAGTATCTGCGCGATGATGCGCTGCTCCAGCGAGCGCAGATCCTGTTCGCGTGCGGAGGCAGGCTCGAACCCCGCCGCCAGCTGCGGCAGTCCGTAGGCAGTCAGGGTGTCGGCCATTTCCGCCTGCGGCAGGCGGACCAGCGCGTCGATGTCCTGGTCGCGCAAGAGACGACCGGAATAGAGGCTGACGCGGGTGTTGAGATAGGCAGACATTTTCAGCTTTTTGCCCGACCCTGGGTCGAGCCCGGCCATGACCCCGGCTCGATATGAGGGCGTGGATTACTTTGACGGATCGAGCAACAGTGCCAGCGCCGCCTCGACTGCTTCGGATTCGTGACGCGAGGACAGGTCACGCAGTGTCCTCTGCCGCTCGGCATACTTGCGCGTCAGTTCGGCGACCGCCTGCTCGGCACGGCCGTGCGCCTCCGCGACATACGGCGCGCGCAACTCTGCGCGATTGGCATCGAATCGGGCCTCGCTGTCGCGCGCAGCCGCCAATGCCTCGTCGACGATGCGCTGGCGTTCACGGCTGGCGTCATCGATGATCGCCTGCGCCCGCGCCTCGGTCTCCAGCAGGCGTTGCAGCGTGCTGTCAGGCATGACTCAGGCGCCAACCAACAGCGCCAGTCCGCTGGCCGCGATCGCCACGCCCGCCAGGCGCATCCACCGGCCGCCGAGATGGCCGCCGACCATCCCTGCCCCGTGCAACAAAGCAGTGGCCAGCGCGAATCCGGCGGCATAGAGCAAGGGCGCTGCCCCAAGGGGCATTTCCAGCGCATGGGCATAGCCGTGGAATACGGCGAACACTGCCGCGATCGCCATGCCGGCAGCGACGGACCACTGGCGCCGATAGCTGATGAGCAGGCCCAGCAGCAGAACCGAGAGGGCGATGGCGGTCTCGACCTGCGGCAGCGTCCACCCCGCAAGACCGACTGCGCCGCCCAGCAGCATGGCGCCGACGAAGGCCGCCGGCACCGCCCACAGCGCCCGGCCGCCCTGCTGCGCGGCCCACACGCCGATCGCGAGCATGGCGAGCAGATGATCCAGCCCCATGAAGGGGTGGGCGAGGCCGCCGGCAAAGCCGGTGCCGCCGTGATCGCCGGTATGGGCCGCGGCCGTTCCAGCGAACAGGGACAGGGCGGCAAGGGCCAGGGTGCGAGTGTGTTTCATCGGGTTCATTGCATGCTCTCCGGTTTCAATTCATTGCATCGGATCGTTACTTGATCTTGACCTGCACCAGTTCCTCTCCATCCGGATCGGTCACGTGGACGGCGCAGGCCAGGCACGGATCGAACGAATGGATGGTGCGCAGGATCTCGAGCGGCTGCTTTGGATCTTCCATCACGTGGTTGTCCTGCAGCGCCGCCTCGTAGGCACCCGGCTGGCCGAGCGTATCGCGCGGGCCGGCATTCCAGGTGCTAGGCACCACCGCCTGGTAGTTGCTGATGCGGCCGTCGTCGACGACGATCCAGTGGGAAAGGCCGCCGCGCGGCGCTTCCATCAGGCCGACACCCTGCATGTGGCTGGGCCAGCTCGAGGGATCCCAGTACTGATCGTTGAAGGTCCGCACGTCGCCTGCCTTGATGTTCGCCATCAGGGCGTCGAACCAGCCCTGCATCTCGTCGGCGATGATCTTGGATTCCAGTGCGCGGGCGGCGGTGCGGCCGAGCGTGGAGAACAGCGCATCGACCGGCACGTCGAGCGTCTTGAGTGTGTAATCGACCAGCTCCTTGGCCTTCTTGTCACCCTTGGCGACCATCATCAGCACGCGCGCGAGCGGGCCGACTTCCATCGCCTTGCCCTGCCAGCGCGGCGATTTCAACCAGGAATATTTCTGCTCGATATCCAGATGCTCGTAGGGCGGCTTCGGCCCGGTGTAGTTGAGTTCCGTCTCGCCCTTGAACGGGTGCAGACCCTGCTCATCGCCCTGGCTGTACTTGTACCAGGAGTGGCTGACGAATTCCTGGATCTCGTTGTCCGCATCCAGATCGATGGGGTGGATGGTCGACAGGTCGCGGTTGAGGATGACGCCGCGCGGGATGAAATAGGAATCGGTATCCCAGAAGCCCTTCGAGGGCAGGTCGCCGAACGACAGGAAGTTGCCGAGGCCTTCGCCGCGTCCGCCCCAGTCCTTGTAGAAGCTGGCGATCGCGAGAACATCGGGGATGTAGACCTGGTCGACGAACTCGCGCATCTGCTTGATGACGGTCTGCACCGTCTGCAGGCCGAGCATATTGACGGCCGTGGCGTCCTGGCCGCTGCCGCCGCCGGTGCGGATGGAAATCGCCGAAGGCACGCCGCCCACCACGAAGTTGGGATGCGGGTTCTTGCCGCCGAAGATGGCATGCAGCTTGACCACGTCGCGCTGCCAGGCGAGCGCATCGAGGTAATGCGCCACCGCCATCAGGTTGGCCTCGGGCGGCAGCTTGTAAGCCGGGTGGCCCCAGTAGGCGTTGGCGAAAATCCCCAGCTGGCCCTGCTCGACGAAGGTCTTGAGCTTTTTCTGCACGTCGGCAAAATAGCCGGGCGACGACTTGGAATAGTTGGACAGGCTTTGCGCCAGCGTCGAGGTGGCGGCCGGATCGGCCTTCAGCGCCGACACCACATCCACCCAGTCGAGCGCGTGCAGGTGGTAGAAGTGCATGACGTGATCGTGCACGTACTGCGTGCCGATCATCATGTTGCGGATCAGCTCGGCGTTATGCGGAATGGTGTAGCTGGGAATCGCGCGATGCAGGGCATCCTCCACCGAGCGGATCGAAGCCATGCCGTGCACCAGGGTGCAGACGCCGCAGATCCGCTGGGCAAACGCCCAGGCGTCGCGCGGGTCGCGCCCGCGCAGGATGATCTCGATGCCGCGCACCATGGTGCCGGCGGAATAGGCGCTGGTGATCCTGCCGCTGGCGTCGGTTTCCGCCTCGATGCGCAGGTGACCCTCGATGCGGGTGATGGGGTCGACGACAACGCGTTGTGCTGTGCTCATGGTCGTGAATTCCTTAGCTGTTCAGAAAAGCCTCGAGGATGCGGTATTGCTCCTCGGCTTCGCGGTTCTCGGTACCGGAGCCTTCGGCCACGGTCTGGCAGGTACGCGCCATGCGCGCCTGCATCGCCGCATCCCAGGCGAGATTGTCGCCGGCCTCGGCAGACTTGACGCAGGCCACCGCCGCCTTGGCGACGAAATGCCCGGCCTGGGCATTCCAGTCGGTCTCCCTGCCGCACTGGGTGAAGCTTTCAACCCGTGCGGTGTTGGCGGCCTGAGCCACCACCGTCAATTCCGCATCGCTGATGTCGGCACGCCCGGCCACGTCCAGCGCGGCCTTGACCCGCACATCGTTGGACAGCGGGTAGACACGTTCGACGAAACGCGCGGCGACCTGCCGCTGGCGCGCGGCGGGAAGCGCCGCCAGGGCTGCCTTGAATTCCTTGTCGTTGCTGATGGCCATGGCGTCAGGCTCCCTTGTCAGGTATGTGCTCGGCGATCATCTCGGTCAAGCCGATCACCGGGATATCCATCTGGTAGTGCTCGAGGCCTTCTTCCAGCACGATGCGGCAGTTGGCGCAGGCAGTGACCAGGCGATCCGGCTTGACCGCATCGAGCTGGGATTTCTTCTTCTTGAAGGCTTCGAGGCGCAGTTCCTCGCCTTCCTCGATCGCCGATGCGCCACCACCGCCGCCGCAGCACCAGTTCATGTAGCCGGCGTCGGGCATCTCGACGAAGTTCTTCGCCACCTGGTTCATCAGGCTGCGCTGCTGCTTGATGACGCCGCCGCGACGCGCCAGCTGGCAGGGATCGTGGAAGGTCAGCTTGTCGGTCTCAAAGCCTTCGGTCTTCAGCAGGCCCTGCTCCTGGAACTCGCCCAGCACCTCGATGATGTGCTTGACCTCGAAGCTGAACGGCCGGCCGATCAGGTTGGCACCTTCCCAGCGCAGCGCGGTATAGGCGTGGCCGCATTCGGGACTGATCACGGTCTTGACCTTGAGCTTTTCGGCGCCGTCGACGATGCGCGAGACCAGCACCCGGGCGAGGTCGGAGTTGCCGATCTGCATGCCGGCATTGGTCGCCTCGAACGCGGTCGAGCACAGCGTCCAGGTCTTGCCGGCCTGATTCATGATCTTGGCGATGGCGCCCAGGTATTCTGGGAAGTTGATGATCTCCATCGACGACAGCATCACCATGTATTCCGCGCCTTCTGCATCGAGCGGAATCGGCAGGCCGTAATCCTC
>JBAPWR010000289.1:0-2568 GCA_049283775.1 Thiobacillus sp. | reverse complement strand
CTCAACGACACCCAGGGCCACGATGTCGGCGACCGCCTGCTGGTCGAAGCGGCGCGGCGGCTGAGCGCCAGCGTGCGCGAGGAGGATACGGTATGTCGGCTGGGGGGCGACGAATTCGTGGTGATGCTGGAAGGCCTGGGCGATGAAGAGCAGCATGCCGCCAGCCTGGCCGAGACCATCGCTGAAAAGGTGCGCCTCGCCCTCAACCAGCCCTATTCGCTGAGCTTCAACGAAGCGAAGTTCCACGGCACCACCAGCATCGGCCTGACCCTGTTCCGCGGCCAGGGCGCCTCGGTCGACGTGCTGCTGAAGCAGGCCGACGTGGCCCTGTATCAGGCCAAGGACGCCGGGCGTAATCTGGTGCGTTTCTTCAACCCGGCGATGCAGGCCGCCATCGATTCACGCATAGTCATGGAGGCATCGCTGCGGCGCGCCCTGAGCGAGGGCGAGTTCCGCCTGTTCTATCAGCCACAGGTCGATCAGGATGGCGCTGTCATCGGCGCCGAGGCTTTGCTGCGCTGGCAGCCGCCCGGCCAGGAGATGATTCATCCGGATGAATTCATCGCCGTGGCCGAGGACACCGGGCTCATCCTTGCCATTGGCCAGTGGGTACTGGACACCGCTTGCAACCAGCTCAAGGCCTGGGAGCATGATCCGCGCACGTGTTCCCTGCAGCTGTCGGTCAACGTCAGCGCACGCCAGTTCCACCAGCAAGATTTTGTCGAGATGGTCCAGCGCAGCCTCGATGTGAGCGGCATCGATCCGGCCCGCCTCAAGCTCGAGCTGACCGAGAGCGTGGTCCTCGACAACGTCGATGCGGTGGTCAGCCGGATGCAGCAGCTCATCGCGCTGGGAGTGCGTTTCTGCCTCGATGACTTCGGCACCGGCTATTCGTCGCTGTCCTACCTCAAGCGCCTGCCGCTCGACCAGGTGAAGATCGACCAGTCTTTCGTCCGTGACGTCACCGAGGACCAGAACGATGCAGCCATCGTCCGCGCCATCATGGCGATGAGCCGTTCGCTCGGTCTGCAGGTCATCGCTGAAGGCGTGGAAACCCAGGCGCAGCGCGATTTCCTGCTGCAGAACGAGTGCCGCGCCTACCAGGGATTCCTGTTCTGCGGCCCGGTCCCGATTGAGGAGTGGGGGCGTCTGCTGACATAGGCAGTCAGGCCGTGCGGATGGCGTGGTCCGATGGTCGAACCGGGCGGGCAGGCTTCCTATATGATTCAGCCTCCTCAACCCCCCCCCGGAAAGCTGCCCATGAAAACCCTGCCGATCCTGTTTGCTCTGGCCCTCTCGTCGTCCGTGCTGGCAGCCCCTCCGGCGGCGCCTGCCAATCCCCACGCGGGCATGACTCCGCACAAGGAAATGTTGTCCCAGTCCGGCAAGGTACTCAGCACCATCGCCGTGCCCAGCTATACCTATGTGGAAGTTGCGCAGGGCAAGAAGACGCTGTGGCTGGCCGCAACCACCTCGCCGGTCAAGAAAGGCGACATGGTCCGATTCGATGACGGCATGGTGATGAACAATTTCTACAGCAAATCGCTTAAACGCTCTTTCCCCAGCATTGTTTTCGTCAATAGCCTGGTGGTCGACAACGGCAAGAAGTAAGGCAGCAAAGGCCTTGCTTCGATGACCGGCGGATGGCGCTGAACTTGAGTGATGCGGGTGAGCAGGGCGGATCGGACTTGCGCGATCTGTCGAGCTGCTTTCCTCGTGCCGGGCGGATCGAGGCGATCTATCTGCGCCCGCAACGTCGCGGCGAGGTGACGACGGTCGAATCCGCCATCGCGATCGCCGGGGTGGGCCTGCAAGGTGACCACTACGCCCTGGCTGCGCGCGGCAGGGTGGGTGGCGGCAAACGCCAGGTGACGCTGATCCAGGCCGAGCATCTGCCGGTGCTGGCGGCGTTGACGGGAAGGTCCCGCGTCGACGCCTCGCTGCTGCGGCGCAATCTGCTGGTGTCGGGACTGAATCTGCTGGCGGCGCGCTCGCTGTTTGGCGACCGACCGCTGCAGCTGCGCATCGGCGCCGAAGTGGTGCTGGAAGTGACCGGACATTGCGATCCGTGTTCGCGCATGGAAGCCGTGCTGGGTGCGGGCGGTTTCAACGCCATGCGCGGCCATGGCGGTGTCAATGCCCGAGTGCTCGCAGGTGGCCTGATCCGGGTCGGGGACGCGGTTCGCTGCGAGGCGGCACCGGCTTAGTCAGGCGGGGGTTCGTCGGGCGCCTGCTCCTGCACTTCGGGAATCGAAGAGGCCAGCACCTTGTCGATGCGCTTGCCGTCGAGGTCGACCACTTCCAGACGCCAGTTCTTCCAGGTCACCACGTCGCCGGTCTGCGGCAGCCGTCCCAGCAGCCACATCACCATGCCGCTGAGGGTGTGGTAGCGGCCCCGGTCCTCCTCGGGGACCTCTTTCAGGAACAGCTTGTCCTTGAGTTCGGGGATGGGGATCAGCCCGTCGAGCAGCCACGAGCCGTCTTCGCGCATCACCGCCCAGGCCTCGCCCGTGGTGGGCGGGGCGAATTCGCCGGTGACGGATTCCAGCACGTCCTGCAGGGTGACCA
>JBAPWR010000288.1:0-5514 GCA_049283775.1 Thiobacillus sp. | reverse complement strand
GGATGTCGGATCCTGTGCATCAGCGCGGAGATGGAAGACGGCAGGATCGTCGAGATCGAGTCTCATCTCTGGATCGAGCCCTGAGCCCCATCCAGATGCGCGCCTGACGAGTCACGCTTCCGGCCAGTCGATCTCCGCGTCCTCGCCGACGAAGGGGTTGTCACGGCGCTCGTGACCGAAGGTCGACATCGCGCCATGTCCCGGCACGAAGCGCACGTCGTCGCCGAGCGGGAACAGCTTTTCACGGATGGCGCGGATCAATGCGGCATGGTCGCCACGCGGGAAATCGCTGCGGCCAATCGAACCCTTGAACAGCACGTCGCCGACGAAAGCCAGCCGACCGTCGGGCTGGTAGAACACCACGTGGCCGGGGGTATGGCCGGGGCAGTGCAGCACATCGAAACGGATCGACCCCACCTCCACCGCGTCGCCGTCTTCCAGCCACTGGTCGGGGGTGAACGCTGCCAGCGGCGGAAAGCCGAACATCTCGGCCTGCTGCGGCAGGGCGTCGAGCCAGAACCGATCCTCGCGCTGCGGGCCGATGATCGGGATGCCGAGCGCGTCACGCAATTCGGCTGCCGCACCGACGTGATCGAGATGGCCGTGGGTTAGCAGGATCTTTTCCAGCGTCAGCCCGCGTGCGGCCACTTCGTCCAGCAGACGCCCGGCTTCGCCGCCCGGGTCGATCAGCGCGGCACGGTTATCGATGTCCCATACCAGCGAGCAGTTCTGCTGATACGGGGTGACGGGGAGGATGGTAAATTCCATGCACGACATTATCCCGCCACCCGTTGCTTCGACCAATTGCCATGCCTGCTGCCGACGCCCTGCTGCTGCTTTCCACCCATTGCCCGCATTGCCCAGCCGTGTTGTCCGCCCTGGCGGACCTGCTGAAGCAGGGGGTGATCGGCCGGCTCGAGGCAGTCAATCTCGAACAGCATCCCGAGGTCGGACAGGCGCTCGGCGTCCGCTCGGTGCCGTGGACGCGCATCGGCCGCATCGAACTCGCCGGCGTGCACAGCAAGGCCGAACTGGCCGAATGGGCAGCCAAGGCCGACAGCGAGGAGGGCATGGCCGACTGGTTCCACACGCTGCTGAAGCAAGGCCAGCTGCCAAGGGTGCAGGCGCTGATCGAGGCCGAACCCGGGTTGCTGGCGGCGGTGCTGCCCATCGTCGGCAATGTGGAAGCCAGCCTCAACGTGCGGCTCGGCGCCGGCGTGCTGTTCGAGGAATTCGCCGGCAGCGACGCCCTGCGCGCGCTGCTGCCGCGACTCGGCGAACTGTCGCAGCACGAAGACGCACGGGTGCGAGCGGATGCCTGCCATTACCTCGGCCTTGCCGGCGGCCGTGCTGCCCAGCCGTGGCTGCAGGCGCGGCTCGCGGACGAGGATGCCGACGTGCGCGAAATCGCTGCCGAGAGCCTGCAAGCGATTTCGACGCAGCTTGACGAGACGCGCTAAAGCAAGATGCAAATCAGGCAATACCAGGTCGACAACTTCTCCGCCCGCGCATTCGAGGGCAACCCTGCCGCGGTATGTTCGCTGGAGGTCTGGCTGGACGACCGCGAACTGATTGCGCAAGGTGCGATCAGCTTCATCGAACGGAAATTGCCTTCTGACCACCAAGCTTGAACGCCCGGTTGGCAAACACTCACACCCATGTCCGTCCCCGCCGCCTATCTCGGCATCATTTTCATCTGGTCGACTACGCCGCTGACGATCCAGTGGAGCGCGCAGGGATCGAGCTTCAGCTTCGCGGTGATGGCGCGGATGCTGATCGGACTGACGCTGTGCCTGCTGCTGCTGCGATTCAGTGGCACCCGGCTGCCGCTGACAGCCGAGGCGCGGCGGCTGTATGGCGTCAGCGGCACGACGCTGTTCGCTTCGATGCTGCTGACCTACTGGGGCGCCCTGCATATTCCCTCCGGGCTGATTTCGGTCATCTTCGGTCTGTCGCCGCTGGTCACCGGACTGTTGGCTACCGTCTGGTTGAGTGAGCGCACACTGACGCCATTGCGTATGGCTGGCATCGGCCTGGGGCTGAGCGGGCTGTGGGTGATCTTCGGCCAGCCGTGGCCCGGCGACGACCGTGCCGCGCTCGGCACACTGGCGGTCGCCGGCGGAATGACGATCCAGTCACTGGGGCTGGTATGGATCAAGCGCCTCGACGTGCGGGTCTCTTCGCTGGCGATCACCGCCGGTTCGCTGAGCGTGGCGGTCCCGCTGTTCGTGCTCGCCTGGTTCGTCGCAGAAGGCGCGCACATCGGCGACGTCAGCCTGCGTGCCGGCGCGGCGATCGCCTACCTGGGATTGTTCGGCTCCGTCGTCGGCTTCACCCTCTATTACTACGTCATCAAGCACCTCGATGCCGGACGCGTCGCGCTGATCATGCTGGTGACCCCGGTTTCGGCGCTGCTGCTGGGGCAAACCCTCAACGCCGAATCGATCCCCGCCAGCGGCTGGGCCGGCATCGCCCTGATCGGCGCCGGACTGGTGCTGTACGAGTGGCAGGCGCTGCGGCAACTGCGTGTCCGCCCTTTCCAGGCGGATCGTTGAATCTCCCGTCCGATATCGGACCGGCATGTCGGTTTATTTCTAAAGCTCGCCGCGATCATTCCGTAAATCAGACATCGCAAACGATCTCGTGAAGGATGTCCCGTGTCTCCGATCAAACTCGTCAGTCTCGCCAGCCTGCTGTTCGTCACCGCGGTCGCCGCTGCCGCCACCAACCGCGCCGCCGACAAAACTGCGACGCCGACGCCCGAAGCGCTGCATGAGAAGCTGGCACAGATCAGCCAGGATCCCGCACTGCTCGCCGCCGCGGTCAAGGAGGGCCAGGAGGCCGCCTCGGTCTGCCGGCACTGCCATGGCGCCGGTGGCAACAGCGTACTGCCCGACGTGCCCAACCTGGCGAGCCAGAATGCCGTCTACCTTCTGGAACAGATGAACAAGTTCGTGCATGGCCAGCGCAAGTCGTCCGACTTCATGACCGGCATGATCAAGGCCTTTACCCCGGAGGAGCGCATCAACATCGCGCTGTTCCTGTCGCAGCAGCCGGTCACTCTGAAGCCCGCAGGCAGCAGCGCCCAGGGCGTCGCCGGCAAGCAGATCTATGTCAGGTTGTGCGCCAACTGTCACGGCGCGAACGGCTCGGGCACGCAGAAGATTCCGCGTCTGGCCGGCCAGCAGATGCAATACGTCGAGGAATCGCTGAAGCGCTATCGCAGCGGCAGCGGCGAGCGCATCGATGTCAAGATGGCCGCCTACACCCGCAATCTCAAGGACGCGGACATCCGCAACCTGGCGACTTATCTGACCACGCTGGAGCCCTGATCACTTCTTGAACAGGTCGTCGGGGGACTGCGGACTTTCGGGCTGCGCCGTCCCGCCGAACAAGGCGTCGAGCGCGGCCCGATTGCCCTGCGCCATCGCCGCGCCACCCCCCTGATAGGCATCGGGGCGCGGCACGAACCAGCCACAGAAATTCGCCCGGGTCTTGTCGCTTACCGGATCCGCCGCCAGCTCGCGGCATTGCCCGGCACGGCGCACATCGTAATGACGGCACATGCGGCAGACGTGGAGTTCGGCATGGCAGCTCGGGCAGATCTCGCGCCGCCCCAGCGGCATCAGCACGCCGGCCAGGCTGGCACCGCACTTCCAGCATTGCAGACTCATGCGCCGGAATCCTGCAGGGCGTGATATTCGAGGTCGGCGAGGGCGATTTTCTGCAGCGCCCGTACATGGGTCGCGTCGAGAATGACCGGCGGTGCATAGCCTTCTTCCGCCGCCTCGAGCCAGCGCGCCGCGCAGACGCACCAGCGGTCACCCTCCTTGAGGCCGGGAAAGCCGTATTCAGGCATCGGGGTAATCAGATCGTTGCCGCGCCGCCGCGAATATTGCAGGAAGGCTTCGGTCATCTGCACGCACACGGTATGGCTGCCGAGGTCCTCGGGCCCGGTCTCGCAGGCGCCACTGCGGATGAACCCGGTAAGCGGCGACAGGCTGCATATCTGCAACTCACCGCCCAGAACATTACGCGCTGCACTCACCCAGGCTTCTCCTTGCCGTTTCAAAATCACCTTGCGGAACGTTTCCCGGCATCCGCCTGCCGATACAGGATTATTCTGCATGGCTCGCTTGCAGTTTCCCAGCCCCAGCCAACAGGTGCCGCCATGAACACACTCACGATCACCGCCCTGACCTCCAGCGGCCACGCCTACGACATCGACTTCCCGCTGCACCCGCAAACCCGTTCCTCGGATGCGGTGGCCGACCTGGTCACTGCGCAGCTGGCGGCGATCAGCGAAATCGTCGCCCGCCATCCCGGCCTCAGCGACGGCGACATCCTGCAGTCGCTGGCGATGACCCTGGCGGTTCGCGCCCGCATGGTCGATAGTTCGCCCGAGAGCATGACCAAGCTGGTGCACGACTTGTTCGACACTGCCTACGAGGCCGCGCGCACTGCCGCACCCGTCATCGCCGGGCGGGCTTGAACCTGCCCGGTCTAATCTGGATCGGCGCTCAAGGCCGGTGCGCTTACCAGTTTGCCCAGTGCCGCTGCGTCGTCGTAGGCCTGCTGCACATGCGAGAGCAGGCTCGGAGCCGGGTGACCGTCGGGAGGCAGGCTGTGGGTCACCTGATACAGCCAGATCGCGTTGCGGGTGCGCGGCCCGACCACTCCGTCGGGGGTGCCGGCATCGAAACCGAGCGCGCCCAGCTGCTGCTGCAGGTTCATCAGCTGCTCCCGGCTCAAGGCCTCGCGTTCGGCCAGCTGACCACCTGCCAGCGGTCCGCCGCCCTGCAGCCGATCCGACAGATGGGCGACCGACAGGGCATAGTTGACCGAGCGGTTCCATTTCATCACCACCGAGAAATTGCTGAACACCATGAAAGCCGGCCCCAGCCAGCCCTGCGGCAGCACCAGTGCGCCGGGCAGAGATGAGGCGAGTGGCGCGTGGGCAGCAACGGCTTCGACCCCCAGCGACTTCCAGTCGCTCAGCGGACGGACGTTGTTGATCCCGGCACGACGCAGATCAAAACCTTCGGGCAAGCGCACTTCCAGCGCGATCGGCTCGCCCGCGCGCCAGCCGGCGCGTTGCAGATAATTCGCCGCCGAGTGCATGGCGTCGGGCAGCGAGTTCCACAGGTCGATGCGGCCATCGCCGTCGCCATCGATGGCGTAGGCACGAAAGGTCGACGGCATGAACTGCATCTGTCCCATCGCCCCGGCCCAGGAACCATTCATGTCGATGGCCTCGACATGGCCGGCGTCGATGATGCGCAGGGCATCGAGCAACTCCCTGCGGAAGAACGTGCTGCGGCGGCCGTCGAAGGACAGCGTGGCGAGGCTGGCCGGAATGTTGAAGCCGCCGAGATAGGCACCGAAATTGGTTTCCAGACCCCAGAAAGCGACCAGGACAGACTTCGGGATGGCGTATTGCTGGTCGACCGCATCGAGCAGTTCGGCGTGCTCGGTCAGCAACGCCTGGCCGCGTTCGATCTGGCGCGGCGTGGT
>JBAPWR010000287.1:0-4200 GCA_049283775.1 Thiobacillus sp. | reverse complement strand
ACTCGGCATTCCCGCCTGGCAGATCGGCATCATCCTCGGCGTGCAGCTGGTCAGCATCGTCTTCGCCAAGCCGCTGATGGGCAGGATTTCCGATCGCGTCGGACGGCGCCGGGTGATCCTGCCGGGTTTGCTGCTCGGCGCGGCCAGCGTCCTGCTGCTGCCGCTGGTCGATAGTTTCGCCGGGCTGACGGCACTCAGCCTGGCATTCGGCCTCGGTTTCGCCACCGTGACCTCGTCGACCGCCGCGCAGGTCGCCGACCTCACCCGCAACGGCCGCTTCGGCGCCTCGATGGGGGTGCTGCGCACGGTGATGGACGTCGGCCAGTCGATCGGGCCGGTGCTGACAGGCTGGATGGTCGTCGCCAGCGGCTACGGCGGCGCATTCACCCTGCTGGCCGCCATACTGCTGGGCGCGACGCTGCTACTCGCGGTGGCGCCGAGCAATCCTCAGCCGGACTGATCACGCATCGCGCCAGGCTTTGGGTTCCGCCGCCCGGTGCGCCCGGCGAAACGCCCGCAGGGCCCGCTCCACACGACCCAGCACGCTGTCGGCCGGATAGCGGCCGGCACGGTCGGCGATGCCGGCGACAACCCCGGTCAGGACTTCGATTCCTTGCTTTGCCTCGCTGGCTGCATGGATATGAAAGCGCCCCTCGACCACCGCCTCCACCAGCCGCTTGTCGAGCATCAGATGGCGGGCGTTGCGTGCGGGAATCAACACGCCCTGAGCGCCGTCGAGGCCAACCCGCTCACAGAGGCGAAACCAGCCCTCGATCTTCTCGTTGATGCCACCGACCGGCAGCACCTCACCATGCTGGTTGAGCGCGCCGGTGACGGCGATGCCCTGCTTCAGCGGCAGCCCGGAAAGTGACGAAAGCAGTGCATAAAACTCGGCGCAGGACGCGGAGTCGCCCTCTACGCCATGGTATTGCTGCTCGAAGACGATCGAGGCGCTGAGCGACAGGGGGGCAAGGCTGGCGAACAGCGAAGCCAGGTAGTTCTGCAGGATGAACACGCCCTTGTCATGGATCGGGCCGGACAGCTTCACTTCGCGCTCGATGTTAAGCAGCCCCTTGCTTCCGGCGAAGCTATGGGCGGTCAGCCGCACCGGCATGCCGAAACGGTAGTCGCCGAGATCGATCTGCGACAGGCCGTTGACCTGGCCGATTTTCTCGCCCTGCAGGTCGATCAGCACGTCACCCTCGAGGATGGCTTCGCGCAGGCGCTGCTCGGGGTAGTCGTGGCGCGCGGCATGCGCGGCCAGCGCGGTTTCGACGTCTTCCGCGCCGACCAGCCCCGGTCCGCGCGCCCGGCAGACCGCGGCGCTCTCCATCACGAGTGCCTCGGTACGGGAAAAGATTGCGCTCTCGCGCGTCTGGTCGGAGGCCTCGCGGTGCGACTCCTCCAGCAGTCGCGCCACCGCCGCCGCGGAAAAATGCGGCAAGCCGTGCTGCTGGCAGGCATGAGCGACGAAAGTCGACGAGGCGCGGCGGGTGTCCGGACTGGCGGCAAAGCTGTCGGCGAAATCGACCTTGGCGCGAAAATGCCGGGCAAACTCCGGCGCCGCCTCCTGCAGTTCGTAATATTGTTCGCGCGAGCCGATCAGCACCAGCTTGACCTCGACATCGACCGCCTCCGGCACCAGCGACACCGCAGCGATCGGCGAGAAGGCGATGCCCGGTTCCTCGATCTGCAGCCGGCCGCTGCGCAGCAAGCGCCAGAATTTCTCCCACACCAGCGGATCGGCCAGCAAATCGCGCAGGTGCAGCATCAGGAAACCGCCGTGTGCCCGCAACAGGCTGCCGGCGCGGATGCGCGAGAAGTCGGTCACCAGCACGTCGTTTTCCGACTGGTATTCGATGCTGCCATACAGCGCGCGGTAGAGCGGGTTGTCCTCGACGATCACCGGCGCGCCCGTGAGACCGCCATTGTCCACCACCAGATTGACCCGATAGCGCGACAGAACCTCGTTCAGTTCCTCCAGCCGGCCGGCATCGTCGTCGTTGCCGTGGAACAGCTCGAGCTTGTCGAGCACGTCCTGCGCCAGGGCGTCGAGATAGGCGCCGAGCTTGGTCGCATCTTTGATCTGCTTCTTCAGTCCGGTGCGGATCGCCTGCAGTTCGCGATCCAGCAGCGGCTTCACCACCCGGCGCCGCAACGCCGCCAGCGATTCGTTCATCGCGCGCTCGAGCGGCTGGGTTTTCTCCATGTAGCGGGCGATCTCGGCACGCAGTTCCTGCTCGGCAACCTCGATCGCCGCACGCCGGTTCTTCGGCAACGCCAGTACCTCGTCCTCGGTCAGCGCCTGGCCCTTCTTGCCGGTGAGGGTGAAGACCATGCGCCCGCCGTCGTGATGCAGGGAAAAACTACGTGCCTCGGCAAACGCGGAGAGTTCGGCGTAATAGCGGGCGACCTCGTCCTTCCATGCCTTCTCGATACGCCCGCTCTCGGACTTGAATTCCTCGCCCTCGAGCCGCTGCGGGATTTCCGCCTGCAGCAGCTTGACGACATCGGCCAGGTGCTGGCGGAGCAGTCTCCCCTCGCCTGCCGGCAGGCGCAGCGCCAGTGGCCGCTCGGGCGCATCGAAGTTGTGCAGGTAGCACAGGTCGGGCGGCACCCGCTTGGCCGCCGCCACCTCGTGCATCGCCTGCCGCAACAGCGAGGAACGGCCGCTGCCGACATCGCCGAGAACGAACAGGTTGTAGTCGGGCTGCTCCATCTGCAAGCCGAAGCGCGCCGCGGCCTCGGCACGCACCTGGCCGATCCACGGCAGCGGCTCCTTGACCAGTTCCGAAGTGTCGACGAACCCGAGCGTGTCCGGGTCGATGCTCAGTCGCAGCGCGTCGGGAGAAAGTTTTGTTATCGGCATGACGATCTTAAAAACGGGTCCGGAAGATGGCTGGGGCAGAGACAGTCAAGTCCGGAAGGGCCGGATAAAAAGTGACGGACATTATTGCTCAGTCCCGGCGCTCGCGCCTGGCTCATACGTCCGCGGATACGCCATCGCGCCACTGCGCCAGGCTGCGGGTGAAGCTGGCGCACAGGCTGGCCGCGTGCTCCTGCAGCGCGCCGGGGGAGATATCCAGCGCCTGCAGGGCGGCGGGCCCGAGTTCGTCCAGTTCGACGCAGCGCTGGAGCAGTTGTGGTTCCCAGGTTTCGGCGAAGGCCGCGACCTTGTCGGCGCGGGCGCCCTGCTGCGGCGACCTTATGCTGACACGCGGCAGGCCGTAGGCCACGGCAACCACCCGGGCATGCAGGCTGCTGGCGATGACCTCGCGGCTGGAGGCGATCAGGGCGCAGATATCCCACAAGTGCAGCGATTCGAAAATCAACGCCGATCCGGGCCGCAGCCGTCGCAGCACCTTCTCGTAGAGCCCCTGGTCGTCGTGCCAGGGGGCGGCGCCGGCGCGAAAAAACACCAGCCCCAGGCCGGTTGTGGCGGTCACTCGTGACAGTTGCTGCGCCAGCGCCCCGAGGCTCGCATCGTCGGCAAAGTCCGCGCTGAACTGGCAGGCCAGATAACCCCGGGGAAAGACCTGCCGCACTGGCTGAAGCGCGCCCTGACGCTGCCGGATGGTCTGGTCGAAGCAGGTCCGCAGCATCACCGCCGGATCGGGACACAGTTCGGCGACGATGCCCTCTGCCTGCAGCGCCCGTCGGGTGACATGATCACGCACGCTGAGCCAGTCGGCATCACGCAGTGCCGCTTTCACTTCCTCACGCCGGGAGGCCGACATGCTGGCCCATTCCACTCCCCCCACCGCATTGAAGATCAGCTTGCCGGGCGGCGCGGCCAACTCGCGTCCGGCAACATAGGGCGCGCTGCGCGTGGTGCCGAGTTGGCTCGCGGCCCACGCCGCTGCCGCAACGGGATCATCGTCGTAGCATGCGATCGCCTGTGCCGCGCCTGCAGCATCCTGCAGCATCACCGCCGCCTCCCACGCGCTGCAGGTCAACACCTCGCCGCCTGCGTGAATCAGGTGGGCGGGCCGCGACATCTCCAGAGAGTCGAGGCCGAGCACACGATGTCCGCCGAATCGCCGCAGATCACGCGACACCAGACCGGCGTATTCGAAGCTCCGTCCCGGCAGCAGCGCAGTCAGGAGATGGGGGAACAGCAGGTCGCCGAAGTTATGACGGTCGAAGGCGCCAAAAAGCCTCAGCGGCAACAGGGCGGGAACGCTCATCGTGCCGCTAACC
>JBAPWR010000286.1:0-5389 GCA_049283775.1 Thiobacillus sp. | reverse complement strand
GACCGTGGACAGCATCAGGATGAAGAAGACGATGCGCCCGCCGAACTTGTCGGTCCACATCCCCAGCGGGACGCGGCTCAGCGAGCCGGTCAGCACCGGGGTGGCGACGAGGATGCCGAACTGGGTTTCGTTGAGGCCCAGCTGTGCCTTGATGGGAACGCCGATAACGGCGAACATCATCCAGATCATGAAGCACACCGTGAATGCCAGCGTGCTCATGATGACGACCGACCATGCCTTGTATTGTTGTGTTGCCATGATTCCCCCGTTGTCTTGTCCGGCGAGATAAAAAGACTCTGATGTGTGCTTTATACGCAGGCGAGCTGAGGGTTTCCATGGGGTGGCAGACGTGTAAAACAGGCCGGAATACCACTTTGGTGGTACGGGGGATACGCGTTAGTGGTCTGTTTTGTTTAGGTTTTATTTTCTGTGCCGAGCTTCTGGACAGGCGGCGGCGAAGAAGAGGTATACCCTTTTATCTGCAATGTCGACGTCGGGGTGGTTTACCCTTGCGATGCGGGGATGACGGTGGGCGCATGGAGAAGACGGGTGCAACGTTTGCTGCTTAACAGGTTTCAGAATTCGCTGCTGCTGCGGCTGGGAGGCATGTTCGTCGCCATCACGGTGCTGGCGCTGGCCAGCATGTCGACCTCGTGGATGGTGGCGGAAACCACCCAGGGCAGCGGCCAGGCGATCAACCTGGCCGGCAGCCTGCGGATGCAGACCTGGCGCATGGCTTCCATCCACCAGCATCTGTCGCAGTATGGCAAAGCCGAATACCGGCAGGCGCTCGATCAGGCCATCAGGCAGTTCGAAAGCGACCTTCAGAACGACACCATTCTGGCGGTCCTGCCGGACGACGAGACCGCGCCCTTGCGGCAGGTTTATCGGCAGGTTGTCGGCAACTGGGATACGCAGATCAAACCTGGACTGGTCGATCCGCCTGCCGCCGCTGACGGGGGGGTACTGGAGCGCATCCCGGCATTCGTCGATCAGATCAACGATCTGGTCAAGCAGATCGAGGAGGCCACCGAAGCGAAGATCCTGGTCATGCGCGTCATCCTCGGCGCCTCGGTCATCGCCACCCTGCTGGTCGTCATCCTCTCCATCTACCTGGTCAACAACATCCTGGTCCATCCCCTGCGCGGGCTGCTGGGACTGGCCGACCAGATCGGCCAGGGCAATCTGGCGGTACGCACCGACCTCGCCGGCGAAGACGAAATCGGACGCTTGGGCCAGGCTTTCAACCACATGGCGCAAGATCTCTCCAAGCTGTACCAGAACCTGGAAGCTCGGGTCGAGGAGAAAACCGCCGAACTGACCATCGCCAACCGCTCGCTGGAGTTGCTCTACCACTCGATCGCACGGCTCTACAGCGGGCCTGTGGCGCATGACACCTACGCAATCCTGCTCAAGGACCTGGAAAATGCCCTCGGCGTCGGGCACGGCCTGGCCTGTCTGGTGGAAACCGCCGGTGATCGCGCCCATGTCATCGCCTCGACTCTCGACCCGGCGCGCGGCGACATGGACATTTGCGGCCTGACCACTTGCGAGGAATGCCTGGCCAACCGGACCCTGTCGGTGCACGGGTTGAAGAATGGCGCTCGACTGCTGACCCTGCCGCTTGCCGACAGTGAGCACCATTACGGCGTGCTGCAACTGCAGATGCCGCCTGGTCGCGATCTCGAAAGCTGGCAGAGCCAGCTGCTGGAAGCGCTGTCGCGGCACATCGGCATTGCCATCGGCACCGCGCGGCGCATCGAGCAGAGCCGGCGCCTGTCGCTGCTCGAGGAGCGCGCGGCGCTGGCGCGCGAACTGCACGATTCCCTGGCGCAGTCGCTTGCCTACATGAAAATCCAGGTCAGCCGCCTCAAGCCGCTGTTGGACAATCCGGGTCGGGGCGACGATGCGAAGGCGGTGCTGGAGGAACTGCGCGAAGGCCTGAACAGCGCCTATCGCCAGCTGCGCGAACTGCTGACCACCTTCCGCCTGCGTATCGAGGGCGAGGGCTTGGCCTCGGCGCTGCAGGACACGGTCGGCGAGTTCGCCGCACGTGGCGACATTCCCATCACGCTGGACGTGCATCTGGCCGGTTGCACGCTCAGTGCCAACGAGGAAATCCATACCCTGCAAATCGTGCGCGAGGCCTTGTCCAATGTCCTGCACCATGCGCATGCGAAGCACGCCGCGGTGACGGTAAACTGCGGCAGCGATGGCTCGGTGACCGCGGTGATCGAGGACGATGGCGTTGGCATCGGTAAAATGGCGGGCGTGCACCATTACGGCATGACCATCATGGAAGAGCGGGCCAAGCACCTCGGCGGCACCCTCAGCGTCGAGCAGCCGCCCACTGCCGGGACCCGCGTCACCCTGCATTTCATGCCTGCGCAGCAGCGCAACCCGGTGATTCCCATCCAGCCAGGACTTTTGACATGAGCCCAGAGGATACTCAGAGCATCCTGATCGTCGACGACCACCCGCTGTTCCGCAAGGGCGTCATCCAGCTGGTGCAGGCCACCCCGGAATTCCGCTTCGTCGGCGAGGCGGCCAGCGGCGGCGAGGGCATCCGTCTTGCCCACCAGTTGCAGCCGGACATGATCCTGCTCGACCTCAACATGAAGGACATGAACGGCGTCGAGGTGCTGAAGGCGATCAAGAACGCTGGGCTCGATTCGCGCGTCATCATGCTGACCGTGTCCGACCAGGCCGAGGATCTGGTCGCCGCGCTGCAGGGCGGCGCCGACGGCTATCTGCTCAAGGACATGGAGCCCGAGGATCTGATGGCGAGTCTGGTCGATGCCGCCCACGGCAAGATCGCCATCACCGATCGCCTGACCCAACTGCTGGCGGTGTCGTTGCGCGAAAGGATCCGCCCACGCAATCCGGATGAAGCCGGGCTGACCGATCAGGAGAGCCGCATCCTCGAGCAGATCGCCGAAGGCAAGAGCAACAAGCTCATCGCCAAGGCGCTCGGCATCACCGAGGGCACCGTCAAAGTCCACGTCAAGCACCTGCTGAAAAAGCTCAATCTGCGCTCGCGGGTCGAGGCAGCGGTCTGGGCCGACCGCAGCCGGCGCCAGGCCTGATATGAGTCGCTGCGAATTGGATTTCCCGAAATCGTTTTCTGTCGATGGTCAGCCGAGATGGCCGACACTGACGATCAAACCAGACAAACGCGTATGAAACCCCGAATCAGTGTCATCGCCGCGCTCGCGCGCAACCGTGTAATCGGCATCGAAAACCGCCTGCCATGGAAACTGCCCGAGGATCTTGCCCACTTCAAGGCGCTGACGCTGGGGCACCCGATCATCATGGGACGCAAGACCTTCGAGTCGCTGGGGCGCCCGTTGCCGGGACGCACCAACATCGTCATCACCCGCAATCCCGACTATCGTCCGGAGGGCTGCGTGATGGCCGCGTCGATTGCCGATGCCGTGGCCATGTGCGCCGAGGCAAGCGAGGTGTTCTTCATCGGCGGCGCCGAACTTTACCGGCAGGTGCTGCCGCTGGCGGACCGGCTTTATCTCACCGAGGTGCAGCTGGATGCGCAAGGCGATGCCTGGTTTCCCGAGTTCGATCGGACCGCGTTCAGGGAAGTCGAACGCGAGTCGCACCGGGGAGAAAAGGCCGACCGTCTGGCGTTCGATTTCGTCGTCTACGATCGGCTGAACGCCTAGCATCGCGCATCGACAGGCAACAAAAAACGGGGCGCAGGCCCCGTTTTTTGTTGCAGCGAGAGACAAGTCTCAGGTGAGGATGTCGGCCCAGATGTTCTGCGCCCAGGACTCGGCGTAGCTGAAGTTGAGCTCGTCGCCTTTGCTGGTGGCACCGCCGTCAGGCTGGGTCACGTAGCCCTTGCCGGCTTCGAAGCGGAACACGTTGGCGACATGGCCTGCGGTGTTTTCCGAAGTGGCCGAGTAGCAGGTGTTGGCGACGACCGGGATCGGATTGGGCTGACGGCCTGCCACCAGTTCGACGATGGCGGCGGCGCACACCTTGGCGTGGTTGGTCGCCATGTGTCCGGACTTGGGCAGGTTGGACAGCACCGAGTCACCGATGATGTGCACGTTCGGCACCGTGGTCGATTCGAAGGTGGCGAGGTTGACCGTGCACCAGACGCCCGCGCTGTCGTTGCGTGCGCCGGCCAGGCCGCACACTTCTCCTGCACGCTGTTTCGGTACCACGTTCATCACGTCGGCCTTGACGTCGTCGAACTCGGTGGTGACGACCATCCTGGCGCCATCGACCGCCGCCGGTGCGTTGTTGGGTCGGTATTCGATCATCCCGGGGTAGTAGGTATTCCACGCCCACATGAAAAGTCCCTTCTTGGAGGCGATGTCGGGGTTGCCGTCGAGCAGGATGATCTTCGACTTGGGCTTGGCCTTCTTGAAGTAGCTGGCGACCATGCAGGCGCGCTCGTAGGGTCCGGGCGGGCAGCGGTAGGGCGCGGTCGGGACCGACATGACGAAGACGCCGCCATCGGGCATCTCTTCGAGCTGCTTGCGCAACAGGGCGGTCTCGGGGCCGGCTTTCCAGGCGTGGACGACCTTGCCCGCAGCGCTGGCTTCCTTGTAGCCCTTCACGCTGTCGGTCAGCACTTCGACGCCAGGGGCGAGCACCAGGCGGTCGTAGCTGATGCTGGCGCCGCCCTTGGTAGTGACCACTTTCTTGGCAGTGTCGATGCCGGTCACGTAGTCCTTGACCATCTTGATGCCGTACTTGGAAAGCTTGTCGTAGCCGTGGGTGATGTCATCCATCGACTTCATGCCGGCAAGCACCCAGTTGGAAATCGGGCAGGAGACGAACTTGTCGTTCGGCTCGATCAGGGTGACCTCGATATTGGGGCCCCACATACGCATGTACTTGGCACAGGTGGCGCCGCCGAAGCCGGCACCGACCACGACCACGTGGGCTTTTGCAGAAGAGGAGGCGGCAGATCCGCCCTGGGCTGCGCAGCCGGTCAATGCGACCGCTGCACCCGCGCCGGATACTTTGAGGAAATCGCGACGATTCAGAGTCATGTTGTTTGTCTCCAAAAGATTACTTCAGGCTGGCGAAATACTCGCCCAGCGCTTCAAATTCGGCATCGGTGTAGCCGGCGGCGTGCTTCTTCATGATGGTGCCCATGCGCTTGCCGGATTTGTAGTTCTGCATCGCCTTGACGAAGTAATCCTTGTCTACGCCGGCGATGCCGGGGATGGCGGTTTCGCTCTTGCCGTTGGGTCCGTGACAGGACATGCAGGTAGCTGCGATGGTTTTGGTGTGCACATCCGCCGCACCGGACAGACCCGACAGGGCGACGCCGGCAATCCCTGCAAGGATCAGGGTGGTCTTCTTGTACATAGAGACTCCTCCAAATTTCAATTGATAAGTTGAAACCCTGCCGGGC
>JBAPWR010000285.1:0-1877 GCA_049283775.1 Thiobacillus sp. | reverse complement strand
CGCGACGACTTTCGATTGTTGCGCGGCCTCGACCGACTCGTCGACGACGAACGACTCGATGCCCTTGCCGCTATGGGCCGGGGAAATATCACCCTTGGCAGCGACCCTGGGCTTGTCGTTCTTGCGGGTTGCCGGCGGACGTCGGGTCTTTGGAGTGGCGGAGGTGGGGAGCTTGGTAGTCAAAACGCGTCCTTTCATCAAAGCAGGGTGGAACGAATAAAAGCATGGGCCGCGGGGGCACAAGCGAGAGTCGAATTAAACATGATCGCAAAAAATCGGGATACAAAAAAGACCCAACTCTCTTATTAAAGGCCATTCAGCGATTTTTTGAAGTCATCAGGCGAGCGCCAAGCACTGAAGTCTGCTTGCACCACGAGTCGGCAAATCCCGCGATTGATAATTGTCAAATCATTGAATAAAAAGAACTAAATTTCGGATAAACGTGTGTGTTTTTCCTAAAGTTCGGCGGTATTTCGTCGATTCCTTCGGCGGGCGAACGCATCCGCTGTCGTCCGTAATCCCTGACCGGGCGCCCGGCACATCGTCCTGCCTCGCGCCCCGACAGTTCCCTTGGCTAATGATGGAGTCCATGATGTTTTCGAAAAAAGTTTCCCGCCGCGAGATGCTCACGATGACCGGCCTGCTCGTCAGCGCTTCCGTCCTGCCGGCGACCGAGGTCCATGCGGCCCGACGCAGCAGCAACACGATCACCCTGAACGCTGACGAAAAGCAGGACCTGATTTTCATGCGCGAGGAAGAAAAACTGGCCCGCGACGTCTACCTGACGCTGTACGACAAATGGGGCACTGCGGTGTTCGCCAGCATCGCCACCTCGGAGCAGCAGCACATGGACGCCATCCTCAAGCTGCTCAACACCTACAAGCTGGCCGATCCCGCCGCCGGCAAGCTGGTGGGCGAGTTCGTCAATCCTGAACTGCAGGCACTCTATGATGCGCTGATCGAACGCGGCAGCCAGTCCGTCCTGGAAGCCCTTAAGGTGGGCGGCGTCATCGAGGAGACCGACATCGAGGACTTGACCGCGGCCATGGAGACTTCGCGCCTGAGCAAGATCGACAACGTCTATTCGAACCTGCTCGATGGCTCCTACAACCATCTGCGTGCCTTCGCCGGAAAAATCGAGTCGCTGACCGGGCTGCCCTACGCCGCCCAGGTCGTCGAGCAGGAAGTCGTCGACCGCATCCTCGCTGGCTGATCGCTGCAATGACGATGTGAAAAAGCCCGCCAAGCGCGGGCTTTTTCGTCTGCATCGGAAATTTTCCGGGCGGCCTTGACGGAGCTGGGATTCGGTCTGCCACGCAGGGACTATCCTTCGGTCGCGCGCGCTGCATCCGCTTGGTCGGCGGGGAGGGCTGGTGGGGCCTTGCCCACCAGCTGCACGGTCACCATGTCGCAACTGCGTCCCGCTTCATGTTCGCTCCAGATCCGGTAGCGCTCGCCGCGAATCGCCCGCCCCGACCGTTCGCCCGTCGAAGCCAGGGAAAAGTTCGCGCACAATTCGAAATCGGCGAGCGTTGCGGGGCCCTCGGACCGTGACGCGGTGACGATGCGGTACTCGTAGGCCTGGCGTGTTTCAGGGTCACGCATCGCGGCGGCGCAATAGACGTAGCGGGGAGATCGACTCAGTTCGTCGAGCGAGTCGGGGAGACGGCCAAGATCCTGGGCGTAGCGTTCGATGCATCTCGAGAGTTCGTTGAGATTGCTTGCGCGTTCGCTGTCGAACGCCAGCTTGCGCGCAGTCTCGGGCGAGCCGGCGACGAAGAAGCCGATGACGATGCCGAGTGCGACGAGCGCGGCGACGCTCCAGCCAAACGCCCGCAGGGCATTGCGGGAAATGTTGCGGCGGTACTGGATCTTCA
>JBAPWR010000284.1:0-2637 GCA_049283775.1 Thiobacillus sp. | reverse complement strand
CGGCCGCGCGCGGCGAGTCGCAGCGGCGACAAATGCCGGCTCGGCACGATGTCCGCGTGGATCACGCCACCGCCGCGCGGGTAGAAGCCGGCGCGTTCGAGCTTGCATTCCAGATGGTAGCCCGCTGCCTGCAGATACGGCAGCCATTGCCATTGCAGATAGTGATAGCACGGGCTCCAGGGCACATGGGTGCCCCCGCTCAGCGTCAGTCGCGATGGCCCGTCGGCGAAGCTCAGGGGCAGGACCAATGTCTGCAGCAGCAGGCTGGTGGAACCGGCCGTACCGATGTTGAAGACGTAATCGCCGCTCTGCAGTCCTGCGGGTTCGAACCTCAGGTCTTGCGAGCCGAGGCTTGCGCCTTCCACGCGCGCCGAACTGATCCGAGCCGCCGCCTCGACCGCCTTGAGATGTTGCGGCTTGAGTCCCGGGCTCGGCCGCCGCGCACGGATGTTGGTGAGGCGCATGGCCTGGCCGGTGATGACCGACAGCGACAGGGCGCTGCGCAGGATCTGCCCGCCACCCTCGCCGAAAGACGCGTCGATTTCGATCATCGTTTTCCTGGCGAGGACCCGCAGCAGGACAGGACGCGCACACCGCCCCGGCAGCCTGCGCCAGGCATGCGACACAAGCTTGCGTGGCGACGCAGCGACGACCGGCGAATCGCCTCGGCCCCGCAACGAACGGATTCGGGAAAAAGGATGGCTGTACGCAGCATGGAAAAAGTATAGCCTCCGCCTCAGGGGCCCCATCGCCGGCTTTTCCCCTCGCGCGCCGCCCCGGTGGATGCCTGCCGCCAGCCCGCCCGGGCCCGGGATATTGCGCCGATCGCCGCCGGAGGCTAATGTTCGGGCCATGACGCGTTGTTTCCTGCTCCTCCTGCTGCGCTCCATCCTGGCTCTCGGGCTGGCGTTCACGCCTGTGGCCAATGCAGCCAACATGAACAGGATGGCGGCCAGCCAGGAGGATCGCCTCCCCTGTCACGAACCCTCACAGCAGCAGGCGGATGCGGCCGATGCATCCTGCTGCGACTCGGCTGGGCAGTGTCATTGCGCCATGGCGACCTGCCTGCCGGCCGAGGTGCCTGTCGTACCTCCCGCATTTGTGCTCCCCGACCATCCGCAGACGGTTCACCGTCTCGTCCTGGGACTCCCCCCCCTGCCTGACAAACCCCCTCCACGACGCTTGCCCTGATTGATTGTGCGGGGTCCCACCCCGCACAGGAATCGCTGCGGCATTACTGGCTGTCGTTCAGCCATCACGCGTGGAGACCTTTATGAATTGGCTCGTTTCGATCCGAGGCCGGCTGTTACGGGCCTCGTTCATCCTTGCCGTCCAGCTCGCGGGCGGCCTGCTTCTGTTTCACCCGGCCTGGGCGAGCGATCCGGCCTCGTCCTATCTGGGCCTCGACGAAGCGGCGGAGCTGGCGATCAGCCAGCAGCCCCAGCTGCTTGCCCAGCAGGCAGCGGTCGCGGCGCTCAGCGAAAGCGCGCCGGCAGCCGGGCAATTGCCCGACCCCAAGCTGCGACTGGGCGTGGTCAGCCTGCCGGTCGACACCTTCGACTTCACCCAGGAGCCGATGACCCAGGCCGTCGTCGGCATCAGCCAGATGATCCCGGGTGGCGACAAGCGCCGCCTGTCCATGGCCCGCGTCGAGCGTGAGGCGGCCCAGGGCAGCCAGTCGCTCGCGGCCATCGAGCGGCGCATCGGCCGTGATGCCCGGCTTGCCTGGCTGGACCTCTACTGGCCGGGCGTCGCCGGCGATCTGGTCGAACAGGTGGAAGCCGAATACCTGCGTCAGGTGGAATGGAGCGAGGTCGCCTACCAGACCGGCAAACTCACCCAGGAAGAGACCCTCGCCCTGCGCGGCATGCTGGAATCGACCCGCGATCGCCTGGCGGAACTGTCGCGGCAGCAGGCGCGGGCACGTTCGGCCTTGGCACGCTGGATCGGCCAGGCAGCCGATCGCAAGCTGCAGACCTTGCCGGCAGCCGGCCCACCGCCGCCCCTGGCCAGACTGCTCGAGGATCTGCAGCAGCATCCGGAACTGACCTTGCTCGACGAAACCATCCAGGTCGCGAAGGCCGAAGTCGACCTCGCCAAGGAAGCCTACAAGCCGGACTGGTCGGTGGACCTGGGCTACGGCCTGCGCGGCGGCGACCGGCCCGACTTCGTTTCGGTGGTGGTGGGAGTGGATCTGCCGGTATTCACCGGCAATCGCCAGGACCGGCGTCTGGCTGCCCGCCTCGCCGGGGCGGAGCGCGCGGCGCAAATGCGCAGCGACCGCCAGCAAGCGCTCAAGGCCGAGCTCGAAGCCGCCTACGCCGACTGGCAGGCGGCGGACGCACGCATCCGCCACTACGAACAGGACATCCTGCCGCTCGCCGTCCGCCGCGTGGAAAGTGCGCTGGCGGCCTACAGCAGCGACCGCGCCAGCTACGGCCGGGTGCTGGAAGCCCGGCGCGCCGAAATCGAGGCCCGCCTGCTGTGGCAATCGCTGCAGGTGGCCAGGGCCCGCGCCCTGGTGCAGATCAGCTACTACCGTGCCCCCTGAGGAGCCGAAGATGAAATCGAATCTGAAACTGATGGCCGTACTGCTTGCCGGCCTCGCTCTCGGCGGGGCAGGCGCGTGGCTCATAC
>JBAPWR010000283.1:0-2843 GCA_049283775.1 Thiobacillus sp. | reverse complement strand
AGTTTGTCCTGTCGATCAAGCAGTCGCGTCCGCAGCCCGAAGACATGAATGACAAGGGGGGCAAAGCATGACCCTGGACGAACTCAACAGCCTCGATCTGAAAACCCTGGCCGACTGGCCGCTGCATACCAAGATCGCCGCCCTGACACTGCTGTTCATCGCCATCGTGGCGGGCGGATGGTGGTTCGACTGGCGCGGCGGTATGGAGACGCTGGAGGCGGCGCAAAAGAAGGAAGAGGAACTGCGCAGCAACTTCACCGTGAAGAAGAACCAGGCCATCAATCTCGAAGCTTACAAGAAGCAACTGGCCGACATCCAGCAGGCGTTCGGTGCGTTGCTCAAGCAGTTGCCCAACAGGCAGGAGATGGACGCACTGATTACCGACGTCAACCAGGCCGGCCTGGGACGCGGCTTGCAGTTCGAACTGTTCAGGCCGCAGGGTGAAACGGCGACCGAGTTTTATGCCGAGACCCCAATCAGCGTCAAGGTGACTGGCGGCTATCACGATGTAGCGGCCTTCGTCAGCGATGTTTCCAAGCTGTCGCGCATCGTCACCATTCATGACATCGCCATGCAACCTTCCAAGGAAGGGGGGCTGGCGATGGATGCGACAGTCAAGACTTATCGCTACCTGGATGAAGAGGAAGTCATGGCGCAGAAGAAGGCCAAGGATGCGGAAACGAAAGGGAAAGCGAAATGAGGCCCTTGATCATCTCGATGTTGGCGCTCGGTCTGAGCGCCTGCGGTGGCGGCGGCATGGATGACCTGCGTACGTTTGTGGCCGAAACCGGCAAGGACATGCAAGGCAAGATCGAGCCCCTGCCGGAAATCAAGGCTTACGATCCTTTTGCTTACGAGGCCTTTGACCTGCCCGACCCGTTCAAGCCGCGCAAGCTCAGTTCGTCCGGCAGCGGTGGCGGTATCCAGCCCGACCTGACGCGGCCGAAGGAGCCACTCGAAGCCTATTCCCTTGAAACGCTGAAGCTGGTCGGCATGCTGTCGAAGCAGGGAGCCATGCATGCGGTCATCAAGACTCCGGAAAATGCCATTTATCATGTGCACAAGGGCAATTACGTCGGCCAGGATTTTGGCCTCGTCACGCAGATCACCGAAAGCGATGTCACGCTGCGTGAAATTGTTCAGGATAGTGCTGGCGACTGGTCCGAACGGATCAGCACCCTGGTTTTGCAAGACTGATTGATGTACTGAATTTAAAAGAGGCTGACATGAACGCATTGCCGACGATTGCCCAAAAACTGACCCGAAATCTTTTCGGACTGGTTCTGTTAACGGGGTTCGCCCTCACGCCATCCGTACAAGCGGCGGACACTCCCCCCACTGCCAATGCGGTGCAGAGCGTCGACACGACCACATTGCCGGGCGGCAAGGTGGTGGTCAGGGTCAACCTCAAGAACGCCCTGGACGCGGTTCCGGCTGGCTTCACTGTCGGCAACCCGCCGCGCATCGCGCTGGACCTGCCGAATACCGGCAATTCGCTCGGGCGCAATACGGTTGAAGCCAACCTGGGTCCGCTGACCAGCGTCAACGTGGTGCAGGCCGGAAATCGCACGCGCCTGGTGCTGAACCTCAACAAGTCGGTTGAATATGAAGCCACGATCGACGGCACCAGCCTGATGGTCGCGCTGGGCGAAGTCGGATCGACTGCCGCTCCGGTCAATGCCTCGCCGCGTTTCGCCGAGGCTGCTCCGAGCGCGGTGGCGCACAGCATTCGCGACGTCGATTTCCGCCGCGACGAGAATGGCGTTGCCCGGGTGGTGACGAGCCTGTCCGACTCCAAGGTGGGCATCAACATTCGTCAGCAGGCCAACGGTGTGGTGGTCGACTTCATCGGTACCGAACTGCCCCAGTCGCTGCAGCGTCGCCTCGATGTCGCTGATTTCGGCACCCCGGTGCAGATCGTCGAAACCTATGCGCTGGGCGACAATACCCGCATGGTGATCGAGCCCAAGGGCGCCTGGGAGTATTCCGCCTACCAGACCGATAGCAGCTTCATCGTCGAGGTCAAGCCTTCCACCGACGCGCAGAAGAAGACCGCCGACGGCAAGATCAAGTACGTGGGCGAAAAGCTCTCGCTCAACTTCCAGAACGTCGAGGTCCGCTCGGTGCTGCAGGTCATCGCCGACTTCACCGGCCTCAACATCGTCGCCAGCGACACGGTTGCGGGCAACCTGACCCTGCGCCTGAAGGACGTGCCGTGGGACCAGGCACTCGACCTCATCATGCAGACCAAGGGCCTGGACAAGCGCCAGAACGGCAACGTCATCTGGGTCGCACCGCGTGACGAGCTAATGACCAAGGAAAAACTGGAACTCGAAGCCAAGACCCAGGTGGTCGACCTCGAGCCGTTGGTCACCGAATATATCTCGCTCAACTATATGCGCGCCGATGAAGCGCAGAACATGGTCTACGGTACCGTTGGCGCCGCCGGTTCTGCAGGCAGCAATTCCGTGAACTGTTCGGCGGCCGCCCAGGGTATCGAAGGGGTGACCGTCACGCAGGTAGCGCAACAGGGCAAGGGCGATGACGACAAGAAAATCCTCACCAAGCGCGGCCGTGCCACTTATGACCTCAAGACCAACACCCTGATCATTACCGATACCGCGCGCAAGATTCAGGAGATCCGCGAGCTGCTGGTGCGTCTGGATGTGCCGACCCGCCAGGTCATGATCGAGGCGCGGGTGGTGGTGGCCGACTCGCAATGGGGCCGCCAGCTCGGCGCGCGTCTCGGCACCAAGTTCGTCGGCGCGGCGAAGGGCGGCGAAATCGGTTTCGGCGGAACCCAGATCGGCTCGGTTCCGGGCAACGGTGTCGTCACCAACAAC
>JBAPWR010000282.1:0-3681 GCA_049283775.1 Thiobacillus sp. | reverse complement strand
GGCTGGGACCTGCAGCGCATGCAGAAGCTGATGGGTGAAGTCGAGCAGGTCTGGGACAAGTACGGCAACCTGCCGAGCCGCCTGCCGGAAGAGATGCGGCAACGCCACGCGGAACTGTATGCCCGGGCCACCGCTCAGGCGCGAGACAAGGGCTGGGACCCGGAGTTGGGCGACGACGACTGAGCACCGGCAAGGGTGATGTCGTCGTGGTCATCCGTCGACTGCGAATGACCAGAAAGCCTGCCGGGGTCGCGGGCAGGCAGGCGTAACAAGGCAGGGCTCAGGCCCTGAATGCGGAACCGAATGATCCTGCCTGGCGTCTCTTGAAGAATTGGGGAGGATGGGTGCAGCAGGTCGTGTTCCTGTGGTTGTCGAGTCTTGCCGTGCTGATCGCGGTGGCGATGGCTGTCTGTCCGGACGGCGTTTGCGGCATCGGCGATTTCGACCGCGGCGGCCTCGGACTCGCGCATGCCCTGCGCAGCGAATCGCTTGACGTGATGATGCAGGGGATGACCTGGTTCGGCTCGCTGCTGCTGTTGTTGCCGCTGACCGCGGCGCTGGCCTGGCTGCTGCTGCGCAGCAGGCGTCGGCGCGAGGCGGGTTTTCTGCTTCTCGCCCTGCTCGGCGCATCGGCACTCGGCCATGTTTTCAAGCTCTGGGTGGCGCGTCCGCGCCCCGATCTTTTCCCCGCCCTGCTCGATGTGCCCGGCGACTGGTCCTTCCCCAGCGCGCACGCAATGCAGGCCACGGCAGCGGCCGTGGCATGGCTGCTTGTCACCCGGCACAACCGGGCAGTCTGGGCCATCGTGCTGGGTTTCGCGGTGCTGCTGGTCGGCCTGTCCCGCATCTACCTGCAGGTACATTTCCCCAGCGATGTCGTCGCCGGCATCCTGGCGGCCCTGCTGTGGGTGGCGGGGCTGCATGCGTTGCTGCTGCGACCGGCCGTGGACGGCCATCGCAAGCCAGGCGAGGGTGCGGCGTGAGGCACAAGTTCCTCGGCACCGGCGAGCCCGGCTACCATCCGCTGCGGAAATTCCGCACCATCCTGTCAGGGCTGCGCTATGCGGTGCTCTACGATTTCAGCGTCGCCTGGAAACTGGTCTTTTCACTGGGGGTGCTGGTGGCGGCCTTGCTCACCCGCGACTGGATCGACGCGGTGCTGATCATCGTCGTCACGGCTGTGGTGCTGGTCGCTGAAATCATGAACAGCGCCATCGAGGCGTTGTGCGATTTCGTCGAGACCCGCCACGACGAGAAAATCGGCATCATCAAGGACATCGCCGCGGCCGGGGTGGGAGTCGCCATCCTCGCCTGGGTTCTGGTGCTGGGTTTCGAACTGGAAGAAATGTTGCGGAGACTGATCTGACATGCGGCAGGGCATGCATCGACACAGCGGGACGCAGGACGCCATCGCGGCGGCAGCCGGCGAGCGGGCGTTCTGATGGGCCACACTCACGCGACCGCTGACACGACCGCCGACGCCGGGCCGACCTGGCTATGGCTGGCCGCCGTGCCGCTGGCGCTGTTCGCCCTGCTGGCCTGGGGGCTGATGCGCTTCGCGCTGCCCTGGCAGTTCGACCTGCAGTGGGTGCCCAGCCTGTCGGTTTCGCTGGCGTTCCGCATCGATGGCCTGAGCGCCCAGATGCTGGCCCTGATCACCGGCATCGGCACCTGGATCTTCGTCTACGCCAGCGGCTATCTGGCCCACGAGCCGCGCCGCGGACGGCTGTTCCTCGTGCTGCTGCTGTTCATGCTGGCGATGATCGGAGCAGTCAGTGCCGACAACGTGATCCTGCTGTTCCTGTTCTGGGAACTCACCAGCCTCACCTCCTTCCTCCTGGTCGGCTTCAACCATACTGACACCCAGGCCCGCGCCGCTGCGCGCCAGGCGCTGCTGGTCACCATGGGCGGCGGCCTGGCGCTGCTCGGCGGCCTGCTGCTGCTGGCGCAGATGGCGGGATCCTGGACGCTTTCCGGCATCGTCGCCGCCGCGCCGGCGCTCACCGCCGACCCGCGCCTGGAGCTTGCGCTGACGCTGGTGCTGCTCGGCGCCTTCACCAAGTCGGCGCAGTTTCCTTTCCATTTCTGGCTGCCCAACGCCATGTCGGCGCCGACGCCGGTGAGCGCCTACCTGCACTCGGCGACCATGGTGAAGCTCGGCATCTACCTGATGGCGCGGCTCGATCCGGCGTTCAACGATCTGCTGTTCTGGGAAGCGATGCTGATCGGCACCGGCACGCTCACCGCGGTCTGGGCGGCTGTGCTGGCGTTGCGCGAGCGCGACCTCAAGCGCATCCTGGCGCGCAGCACGGTCTCCGCGCTGGGTACGCTGACGCTGCTGATCGGCCTGCCGAGTCCCGGCGCGGCCCTCGCCGTGGTCGCCTTCCTGTTTGCCCACGCCCTCTACAAGGCGCCGCTGTTCATGGTCGCCGGCAACATCGACCACGCCACCGGCACGCGCAACATCGACCACCTCATGGGCCTGCGCCGCTCGATGCCGCTGACCGCGACCGCCGCGGTGCTGGCGGGCCTGTCGATGGCCGGCCTGCCGCTGTCCTTCGGCTTTGTCGCCAAGGACGTGATCTCGGTCGCCAAGGCCGAGGCGGAGGTGCTGTTGCTGGTCAGCTACGCGACTGTTTTCGTCAACGCCATCGCCGTGGCGGTCGCCGGGGTGGCGGCGGTGCGGGTGTTCTGGGGGCCGCCGGAAGCGCCGCGCGGACAGGTGCACGAAGTGTCCTGGCGCATGTTCGTTCCGCCGCTGGCGATCGTGCTGCTGGGCATCGAGTTCGACTTCTTCCCGGCGCTCGCCGACCCGCTGCTGCTCGCCGCGGCGCGCAGCATTTCGCCGCAGCTCGGCATGGTGGAACTGAGCGCTGCCTTGGACCTCGACGTGCTGCTGTCGGCCACCGGCATCACCGCCGTGATCGGCCTGCTGTTCTTCTTTGCCTGGGACCGCCTGCACCAGGCCCTGCACGGGCTGTACCGGCTCGACGAACGCTTTGGTCCGGCTGCCTTGTACGAGCATCTGCTGAGTGGCCTGTCGCGCGTGGCCGCCTGGCAAACGCGGCTCCTGCAGGGCGGTCGCCTGTCGTCCTATCTGCGTTTGACCCTGGCGGCGCTGCTGCTGATGGGGGCGTTCGCCTGGTGGGTGGGCGACAGCCGTCCGCTGATCCGCTGGGACTGGCCAGCGCAGGCCTGGGCCTGGGCGATCGCCGCGCTGTTGATCGTGGCCGGCGCCGCCGCAGCGCTGCTGCTGCGTAACCGCCTGGCGGTGCTGATGGCGAGCGGCCTGGTTGGTTATGGCTCGGCGGTCTGGTTCCTGTTCGCCGGCGCACCCGATCTCGCGTTTACCCAGTTCATGGTCGAGACGGCGCTGGTGGTGGTGGCGGCGAGCGTGCTGCCGCGCTATGGGCCCTCGCCCTCGCGGCGCGAACGGTGGCGCTGGACGAATGCCGCGCTGGCCGCTGCTGCCGGCATCGGCACCTTCCTGCTGCTGGCGCATCTGCAGGGCCTGCCGGCGAATGCCGAACTGGCCGAATGGTTCGGCAGCACCAGCCTGCCCGAGGCGCATGGCCGCAACGTGGTCAACGTGATCATCGTCGATTTCCGCGCCCTCGATACCCTCGGCGAGATCGCGGTGGTGGCTTTCTCGCTGCTGGCGGCCTTGCCGCTGCTGGCCGG
>JBAPWR010000281.1:0-3293 GCA_049283775.1 Thiobacillus sp. | reverse complement strand
CAATTCATGCCCCTGCGGGTCGAGCACATCCTCGCCGGGCGAGGTTTTCATCATGACGCAACGCAGTATCCGTCGTGTCCAGCTAATGTGGTCCTCGACCGCGGCATCGAGCTCGGCGACCAGGGTCTCGGTCATGGCAGAGAGATCAGGCATGGCGTTCGTTCTGTCCGCTGTCGAATCGGGCGGGGTCTGCAGGCCGGATGACATCAAGCATTCTGTCGGGGCAGCAGCCCACCGCACCAGGCACCGCCCAGCCAGATGGCTGGAGGGTTTAAACTCCTGCGAAGCCAGGGGCAGTTTTTTAGACGACTCCATTCTATTTGGCTTTGCGCTGATGCGCATATCCGAACTGGCGATTGCGGGCTGCGGCAAGCCTCGCGTTCAGCCGGCAAGCAATGTCAGCATGCACTCTTTACATCCATAACACTCAACGACCATGACTCAATCCATCGGCATTCTCACTTCCGGCGGCGACACGCCGGGCCTCAACGCCGCCATCCGCGGCGTCGGCAAGGCCTGCGTCTCGCACTACGGCATGCACATCATCGGCTTTCGCGACGGCTTTCGCGGCCTGATGGAAAACCGCACCATGGCGCTGGGAGGCGAAGCGCTTTCCGGCATCCTCACCCAGGGGGGAACCATCCTCGGCACCAGCCGCGACAAGCCGCACAAGATGCCGGTCGACGGCAAAGTGCTCGACATGACCGAGACCATCGTCGCCAACTACCACACCAACAAGCTCGACTGCCTTGTCTGCCTCGGCGGCGGCGGCACCATGAAGAACGCGCTGCGCCTGCAGCAGGCCGGCCTAAACATCGTGACCCTGCCCAAGACCATCGACAACGACGTGGCGCTGACCGAAACCACCTTCGGCTTCGATACCGCGCTCGGCATCGCCACCGATGCCATCGACCGCCTGCACAGCACTGCCCACAGCCATCACCGCATCATCGTGGTCGAGATCATGGGCCACCGCGCCGGCTGGCTGGCCCTGGGCGCCGGCATCGCCGGCGGCGCCGACGTCATCCTGATCCCGGAGATTCCCTACAGCGTGGAAGTCGTGGCGCAGGCGATCAAGGAACGCAAGCGCAAGGGCAAGCCCTTCAGCATCGTCGCCGTCGCGGAGGGCGCGCTCAGCCAGCAGGAGTTCGAGGCGCAGCAGGCCGGCACCGCCAGGAAGAAGGACAAGAAGGCGAAAGAAGGTGCTGCCGAACCGGAACTGGTCTATGCCGAACGAACCCTGCGTCTGGCGCACCAGCTCGAATTGCTCACCGGACTGGAAGCCCGCCCGACCATCCTCGGTCACCTGCAGCGCGGCGGCACGCCCTCCGCCGCCGATCGCCTGCTCGCCACGCGTCTGGGAACCGCCGCCGCCGACCTGATCCAGGCGAAGCAATACGGCTTCATGGTCGCCGCGCGCGGTGAATCGAGCGTCCCGGTCGCGCTGGAAGAAGTCGCCGGACAGGTCAAGACCGTCCCGCCGGACCACCCCTGGGTGGCCAGTGCACGCAGCGTGGGGACGAGCTTCGGGGATTGAGCGGGAGCCGGCTCACGCCAGGTCCATGCCCTCTTCGCGATGTTGGACATCGCTTCGCTTCACGAAGCCTTAACACGCAATCCGCATCATTGCGAGTTGCCCCGAACAAGATGGCATGCTCCCTGCTTGTACAATGCCGCCACCTTAAGCTTTCGCTTTGCGATTAACGACGACACCCGATGCCTTCAACCCTCGATTCCGCCTCCGTCACTCCCGGCGCCTACGTGTTGGGATTCTGTTCCAGCCTGCTGACCTGGGTGCTGCTGACCGGCTCCCTGGCCACCGACGAAGTGGTGCTGGGGATGCTGGTCTCGCTGGTCGTGATGCTTGCCGCCGGACAACGCCTGGCCTTGCTGTCAGGGCTGCGGCTAACACCCCTGGCCCCGCTGCACCTGCTGCGTTACCTGGCTTATTTCTTCGGCCAGCTGGCACTCTCCAACCTCGATGTCGCGCGGCGGGTGATCTCGCCCACGCTGCCCATCCATCCCGAGCTGGTTGAAGTACGCACCGGCCTCAAATCGGATCTCGGCCGCATGCTGCTCGCCAACAGCATCACCCTGACGCCGGGCACGCTCACCGTGGAGGCGGAAGGCGATCGCCTGCTCGTCCACTGGATCGACAGCACGCCAGGCAGCGATCTGGAGAGCGCCACCCGTGCCATCGCGGCCGGCTTCGAAAAACACATTTCAGGCTTTCTCAAATGAACCCGCCCGACATCAACCTGCTGGAAGGTTTAGCACTGTTATTGCTCGGCAGTGCACTGTTGTTGGGCTTCGTTCGGCTGGCACGGGGCCCGGCGGCGCCGGATCGCCTGGTCGCCGCGGACACCCTCGGCATCATCGCCACCGCCGGGCTGGTACTGCTGGCCTGGCTGCTCGACAGTGCGCTGTATCTCGACGTCGCGCTGGTCTACGGCGTGCTGGCCTTCGTCGGCGTGGTGGCCCTGGCGCGCGCGATCGAGAGGGAACGGACATGAGGCTGGCTGCCGACCTGTTGCTGCTCGCGGGTGCGCTGCTCTGTCTGCTGGCCGCCCTCGGCATCCTGCGCATGCCTGATGTCTACAACCGCATCCAGGCTGGCACCAAGGCATCGACGCTGGGCGTGCTCTGCATCCTTGCCGCGATCGGACTGCTGCAACCTGCGTGGTGGCCCAAGCTCGCGGCCATTGCCGGCTTCGTCCTGTTCACCAGCCCGGTCGGCTCGTCGACACTGGCGCGTGCCTTCCACCGTGCCGGGGTGAAGGTCTGGCAAGGTCCGGACAAGGAGGCACCGCGATGATCGTCTGGATTGCGCTCGTGCTGGTGGCGCTTATGCTCGGCGCGGCCGTGCTGGTCCTGCTGTTGGACAATCTGGTTGCCGCCGTTGCCGCCGCCTCGGTGGTGTCGCTGCTGCTCTCGCTGCTGTTTGCACTGCTTGCCGCGCCCGACGTGGCCCTGACCGAAGCCGCAGTCGGTGCCGGGCTTTCCGGGGCAGTGCTCGCCCTGGGGCTGCGAAGGCTAGGCCTGATCGACCTGGGCAAGCGGGAGGACCCCGATGCATAAGCTGGCTTCGCTTCTGTTCGCCACCGGTCTGGCAGCACTGCTGATCGGGCTGGCGGCGCAACTGCCGCTCGGCATGACGCCGATGGGGGTCGGCCAGGCCATCCTCGAGCAGGCGCCGGGCGAAACCGGTTCCGCCAACATCGTGACCTCGGTGGTGCTGGCCTATCGCGGCATCGACACGCTGGGCGAACTGGCCATCCTGTTCGCCGCGGCCA